>JADGEY010000050.1:0-6375 GCA_016744185.1 Emcibacteraceae bacterium
GCATTAAAAGAGGCAGCAGAATTAGCGCAAACAAATTGGGTGATTGAATATAATGAAAAACCGTCAAAAACAATGCGGACGGGATTTAAGAATGCTCTGATAAAATCAAAAATTGATCATTGTACGATTCATGATTTAAGGCGGACATGTGCTACATGGCTTATTCAGGGCGGAGTAAGCTTGCCACGTGTCGCAAGAATGCTAGGCGATTCGGAGAAAATGATTGAAAAGGTCTACGGGCATCATGCTCCAGACTACTTGGATGATGCGATTTCAGTTTTAGAAGGGTAAATTTACGGGCATCTGGCTCGTAAAGATTTATCTAATGTAAAGGAAGGTTATATTTAAATAAAGAGATTAACACATTGAAATCATTGCGAGATAATGGCGGAGAGGAAGGGATTCGAACCCTCGGTACCCGTAAAGGTACACTCCCTTAGCAGGGGAGCGCTTTCGACCACTCAGCCACCTCTCCGCTGACGTAGATACTAGAAAAAATGGGCTTGTGTCAACAATATGTTTTAAGTTTCTATAAGTTTTTTTCTTCTGCGCTCATATGCTACGATTGTAAAGAAAATTTAACTCTATTTTTAACAAGTTAGGCGCGCTTCTAATAGTCCCCGTAAATTATTTCCTACATATATTTTATCCGCTTTTTTAAAATCTTCTGGAGTAAGGTCCTGTTCAATAACCCCTCCTTGCCCGATAAGATTTTGACGTAATATTCCATTTAAAAGCCCCGAATTTCTGCTTGGTGTATAAAGTTTTTGGTCAAGCTCTATGAAAATATTCGTATAACTGCCTTCCGTAACATAGCCCTCTTCATTTAAAAAAATAACTTCATCAAAGCCTTTAAGCTGCGCTTCTTCTAAGGCAGTGTTATAAAAAAACCTTGCTGTTGTTTTATGATATAATAATGAATCGCTCCTTTTTATCCTCTTCCTATGAAATTTTATTTTCATAATCCTGCTCGGTTTTAAAGATATTTTTTCAGAAGTGATGGAAGTTTTACCCTTTTGCGAAAGTAAGAGCCTTATTTTATGATCATTATTTGTTAAATAAATCTCATGGGACTTAAGCTCTGACCTAATATAATCCATGTCACATAAAAAACCAAAATACTCAGCTGAATTTTTAAGACGGCTTAGGTGGTCTTCTAAATTTTGAAATTTATTTTCTGAATAGCCAAATGTTTCTATTAAATCAAAATCTTGATGTTCTTTGATTAAAAATTCAGCTTTTAATAAACATTCTTCATATTCATTTTGAGCGGTGGAATCCGCTACAACAGCACTACCAATTCCCATTTCCCCTTGGTATCCGCCCTTTATAGTTTTTAAATAAAGAGTTCTAATCGGAACGGAAAAACACATATCTCCATCGGGTGAAAAAAAACCAATTGCACCGCAATATATGCCTCTCGCTCTTTGCTCTAATTGATGAATAATCTCCATAGCCCTAATTTTAGGAGCCCCTGTAACAGAGCCGCAAGGGAAAAGTGATTTTATCAGAGTTATAACTGAAATATCTTCTAAGATTTCTGCTTCTATTTGTGATGTCATTGTTAAAAGCGTTCGGTATTTTTCAACATTATAAAGGCTGGTTACTTTTACGGATCCCGTCTTTGATATTTTTGAAAGATCATTGCGTAATAAATCAACAATCATTAAATTTTCAGCACGGTTTTTTATGCTATGTTTCAGCTCCTGTGATTTTGCTATATCTTCTTCTAAAGTGTGCCCCCTCTCGCATGTTCCTTTCATAGGTCTTACCTTTAGAAGGCTGCCTTTTTTTTCTACAAACAGCTCTGGACTTAAAGATAAAACACGAAACCCATCGCCCTTTATATAGGCACTATATTCAACTCTTTGTGCTTTTCTAAGGACTGCATAAAGGTCTTTACTTCGTCCCTGAACGTTAAAGCGGCAAGACATCGTATGATTAACCTGATAAACATCACCAGAAGCTAGATATTCCTGAATATGCGCAATATCACTATTATATTTTTTGCGTGTAATATTTGATTTTAAATTTTCGACTTTAAAAGACCTGCGAGCATTCGAGGTTTTAAATAAATCTTCTAATTCATCTTGAGATAAAACCATACGGCTCTTATAAACGCCAAGATGAATATAAGGCATGTCCCCTTCATTATCCTTTAATTTATCTCTTAAAAATTCTTCTAAATAAAGCCCAACCTCATAAGAGATCCAGCCAGCAAGATGGTAGGATTTTTCCTGCATTTTCTGAATAAGTCCAAGACCTTCGGCAATATCTTTTGCTTTTGTCACTTTTATTATTTTAATAGGCTTTTCGTAGAAGTACCCTTCTACTTTCTTATCATGATGCATTTGGCTATTTTCTAGCAAAACCGAAAATTCACCACCCTCTTTTAAAATCATATTATGCCCTAAAGTTACATCTTCTCATATTAGAAAAACGCCCTGCTCACAAGAGACTATATGCTATATTACAACTATATATCTAATGTTTTTATAATAATTTCCACCTGAATTAGGAATATTTCTGGTATATACAATTTTATTATGTTATTTAGATAAGAATAATATTCAAGATATATTAAAAATGTAATATTTAATATAGAGAACTGTAAGTAAAGTACGGGATTTTTTATAGTGTCATCGCGCGTAGAAGAAGTTGCAATCGCAATCATTAATGGAATTAAAAATGGTAAATTCGTCCCTAATCAAAGACTCGTTGAAGCCGACCTTACAAAAGAATTAAACATCAGTAGAGGTCCTTTAAGAGAAGCTTTTAAACTGCTTGATGCAAAAGAAATCATTCACCTTACGCCTAACCAAGGTGCTAGAATTAAAGAAATTACAATTGATCATTCTTTGCAAACTTTAGCCATTTTAAAAACTCTAAGCTGTATGGCTATTTCTCAATTTTCAATATCTGAAAACTCTAAAAAAGAATTATTATCCTTTAACGATCAAAAAAGTCAGGATATTACAGGTGAGCTGAATAATCTGGCAAATTTTTATTTACTAATTTCTCAAAAAGAAACATCTAGTATTTTATATTCTTCGATTAAACATTTAAATGTTCCAATCTTTGCCCGATATATTGTGAACTGCTTAAAAAATGAAAATGTGAAAGCCATTAAAGACGCAATTCAAAATATGACCTCTTCATTATTAGAGGGCAACCGTGATGCTGCCCTTAAGTTTCATGAAGAATTATTTGAGATGAATTTTTTGGTTAATAAAAATTAAAGAAAAACTGACTTTTGACCTTTATTATCCGTTAAGTGGGCTTTAAGGCTGTTCTGTTTTTTAACGATTTTCAAAATTTCATCTTTTTCCATATTCATAAAAGCTGTGGAATAGCCATCAGCTAAAACGGCTGTAGAAGCAAAGACGGTAACAGACCTATGAAGAGGCTGCAAAATTTGGGCAGCTTTACTCTTAGATGATGAATTAATTAAATGAAAAGCCCCTATCCCGCTGTTAAAAAATGATGATGTTGCAATCGCGCCCGCTGTAAGTTTTGCTATTTCCTCTTCACCAGAGTGATTTAAAACGGCGATATTCCAAGGCTTCCCATTTGACTGCGCCCCCATAGCTCTTATTTCACCAAGGTCGCATAAAATATTTTCTATCCCATGAGAGCTTAAAAATTCAGCAACTTTATCCGTAATAAAGCCCTGTGCAATCCCATTAAGAGTAATCTGCATCTTTGGCTTTTTAAAAAAAACACGCCTCTGTTTAAGAGCAATTTTTCTGTAATCAATTAAAGAGCTTATCTCTTTAATTTCATGCTTAGATGTTTGCAGCCCTTTATCATAATTTTCCTTTAAAAGATTCCATAAAGGCTGAACCGTTATATCAAATGCACCCTTTGTTTCATGAGAAAGAAGAGTAGATTTTTTTAAAAGATTCGTGAAATCAACTTCAGGATTTTTAATAGAGCCATTTTTATTTAAAATATTAATCATAGAGTTTTCATGGTAAAGGCTAAAAAACGCCTCGTATTTATTAATAACAGCGACGGATTGCAATAATAAATCACGTGCAAGATCGCTATCATAATGCTGTAATGTAATAGTTGATTCTGCCCCAAGAACGATCCCTCGCCATTCATAGCTTTTGTAAAGTTTTTTTTCCAAAACTTGTGAAAAAGCATCTTTTCCCAAAAAAAATTGCTGCGCCAAACCTGCTATGCTTGCCTGAGCTGATATTTTAATAATGCGCCTTCTACTAATCATTATAGCCCTAACAATATGTTATGTATAAATTCCTCTAAATTAAGATACCTAATATTTATTTTTAAATAATACATTTTAATATTGATTATTACAATTAGTATTGTTAAACATCCCTCATTGTGTTATTGATAATAATTATCAGTTTTACTATTAACTAGTAACAGCTTTACTCAATATCATATGCCTAGTTTTAGGGCTAATAGGAAGAACTCAAATGAGAAAAATTATATTAAAATCTGCTGTGTCCGTAATAGCACTCGCATTCACTTTAAATGCAACCGCATTTTCAGATGAAGGCCATAAAGACCATAAACACAAACATGACCTCATGAAAATTCTTAAAAAACAGCAAAAAGAAATTGATAAATTAAAAAAACTTATTTCAAAAAATACAAAAAAAGTAGAAGCAACAACAACAGCTATCGAAGAGGTATCTGAGGCGGCTGCATCACCTTCCTCGCAATCTGCGACCGCTATAGGCGGATATGGCGAAGTTCATTATAATGGCGGAAAAATGCCTACAGTTGATTACCACCGTTTTGTTCTTTTTGTTGGTCATGAATTTTCAGATAGTATCCGTTTTTTCAGCGAACTTGAAATTGAGCATTCTATTGCAGGGGAAGGAAAAGTAGGGGAAGTAGAGCTTGAGCAGGCCTATGTTGAGTTTGATCTTCATAAAGACCATAAAGTGCAAACAGGGCTTATGCTTGTTCCTGTTGGTATTTTAAATGAAACTCATGAGCCACCAACCTTTTATGGTGTGGAGCGTAACAATGTTGAAAAACGCATTATTCCGGCTACTTGGTGGGAGGCTGGGATTAAATTTTCTGGTATATTCAGTGAAACTCTTTCTTATGATATTATGGTCTCTTCTGGTCTTGATACTTCTGCAAAGCTTTATAATATTCGTTCTGGACGTAGAAAAGTTGGTAAAGCACCTTGGGAAAGCACAGCCTATACAGCTCGCTTAACATGGAAGCCTGCGGCTGGCATTGAAGTTGGCGGAACATTTCAATATCAATCCGATCTTGTCCAAGACCGCGGCGAAGATTTAATCTCAAACAGCGCGACTTTATTTGAAATTCATACAAATATCACCCAAGCGGTTTCCGATAATAGTACATTAAGCCTGCGTGCCTTATATGCATCATGGAATATTAAAGGTGACGTTCCAAAAATAAATGGCATGGATTTACAAAATGGTTTTTATGTTGAACCTTCTTATAAAATCAAATTTGACAATGATTCAGCCGTTGGTTTTTTTGCACGCTATAGTACATGGGATAATAACGCAGGCAATAATTTTGCAACAGCTTACCGCCAGACTACAATTGGTATAAACTATTGGCCAACAGATAATGTTGTTTTTAAAGTAGATTACCAATTTGATAATTTTGATAATGCGGCAAAAGAAGATAGCAGAATTAATATTGGTATGGGACTTCAGTTTTAAGTCCATCTCTCCTGCTATAAAGTTTAATTTTGACCATGTTTTCTATATTTTAAGAAAGCATGGTCTTTTCTTTTTAAGTTTCATAAGTTAATATTGTGCTTTAAAATTTTAATTATGAATTTGGTTTTTCAATGCTGCAAAAGAATTTTTTTCTCTTATTTCTCATTATTATAGCATTTTATTATCATAATGATTTGCTGGCTGCTTCGCAGGATAAAACTTATCATAAAGTAAATCAGTACATTAAACTCTCTCTTGCTCTCACTGAAATGCCAAAAGCTAGATTGTTATGGCCTGACAAAGAATTAAGAAAAAAATTAAGGAAAATACTTAAAAATAAACCTCCCTCTCTGCGTTACCGTTATTGGCAAAAAGACCATAAAACCGTCTGGATCATAAATGCAATTGGCAAAGTCCTGCCCATTACAGCGGGCATTACGATTAAAGAAGGCAAAATAATAAATATTACAATTCTCGCCTACCGAGAAAGCCATGGCTCTGAAATAAAATACACATCCTATATCTCTCAGTTCGAGGGCGCAGCTCTTAACAAAAAAAGCCGCCTGAATAAACCCATAAATGGTATTTCAGGCGCAACCCTATCCGTTAATGCAACAAAGAAAATGGCGCGAATGGCTCTTCTTTTAGATAAGGCAGCTCTTTTAGATAAGACAGCTCTTTTAGATAAGGA
>JADGEY010000050.1:6474-15063 GCA_016744185.1 Emcibacteraceae bacterium
CAGCTCTTTTAGATAAGACAGCTCTTTTAGATAAGGAAGCTCTTTTAGATAAGACAGTAGGGGAAAATGACAATGAATAAGAAAAAGAAACGATATAAGATTGCGCCAAATAAACTTCGCAAATTACATCGCTACACAGGATATTTTGCTATTTTTTTCGTCCTTATTCTATCCATTACAGGGCTTATTTTAAACCGCACAGTAGATTTAGAATTAAATGATAAATATATAAAAAGCAACTTATTAGCCCTGCATTACGGCATTGCCCCTAAGACAGCCCCCCTACATTTTAAAATAAAAGACCATTATCTTTCATGGAGCAGCGGCATTTTATTCTTAAATTTTGAAAAATTGACGGCCTTTAACAGTCCGCCGATTGGTATTATTTCTATTCGTGAATATTATATCTTTGCAGCAAGAAAAGAAATTTTACTAACTCAAAAAAATGGCGTGGTTATAGAAACAATAACGAACTTCCCTTTTGATGAAGATATAGCTTCTATAGGAAAAAACAATAGGGGGAAGATCAACATCAGGGTAAAATCTGGTCTTTATCAAACGGATGAAAATTTTACTAAATGGGATAGGGTAAAGGCAAAAAACATCATTTGGTCAGCGCCCTTAAAAAACACTAAACAATTAGATCAATCCGTGAATAATGCCTATATGGGAAAGGGTATTTCGCTTTACAAATTTATATTAGACCTTCATTCGGGCAAAATATTAGGAAAATATGGCTCGTATCTAATGGATTTTTCTGCTATTGCTTTAATTATCCTTAGTATTAGTGGATTATTTAATAGAAAAAAATCAAAACCTAAATATAATAAGCACATTAAAATAAATAGGGAGGTTTTATAATGCCACTTTTACAAATCCTTGTACTTGCAATTGTACAGGGCATTACAGAATTTTTGCCTATTAGCTCTTCTGGACATTTAATTTTAGTACCTACCCTAACAGACTGGCAAGATCAAGGGTTAATGATGGATATTGCCGTTCATATCGGGACATTATGCGCTGTTTTATTATATTTTAGAAAAGATGTGGCAAATATGTTCATGGCTTTTCTTCATCTTATCTCTTTTAAAAAAGAATATAATGAAGAAAACAGAAAGCTAATGCTTTTTGTGGTGCTTGCTACGATTCCTATCATTATCATCGGTTATGGCGCAAAAAAAATGGGCTATGTAGAAGCATGGCGTACGGTTGAAACCATTGGATACACCAGCATTATATTTGGATTTTTGCTTTATATTATCGATAAATATAGCCTTAGCATTAACCGTTTATGCCATATGAAATATTCAAATGCCTTCATTATCGGCTTATCTCAAGTTCTTGCTCTTATACCGGGAACAAGCCGTTCTGGCATTACAATGACAGCGGCGCGAGGGCTTGGTTTTACCAGAACGGAAGCCGCTCGTTTTTCAATGATATTATCCATTCCCACAATTATGGCTGCCGCAGTTCTTGGCGGCATTGATGTCATAAATGCTGGTGATATTAATCTTGGAAAAGATATTCTCATCAGCATCGCTCTCTCATTCATTACCGCTCTTGCTGCTATTGCAGGGCTGATGAAATGGCTAAAAAAATCAACAATGACTATTTTTGTAATATACCGAGTTCTCCTTGGTATAGGACTTTTAAGCTATGCTTATTATTAAGGATAAAAATGTCAAAAATTTTAACTGCCTGCAAGCATCATATTTGGGATTAAAATAGTTGGTGCGTCTGTGCCGTACCTATGGGTTAGGTCGTTGGCGCAAATGAGAGATATATACATCTGCTTTAAATTACTAGCGATGGTGATCTCATTAACAGGATAAGCAATTTCACCATTTTCAATCCAAAATCCGCTTGCCCCACGGCTATAATCACCTGTTATGCCATTAACGCCCATACCGATAAGATCAGTGACATAAAGACCAGATTTAATATCTTTAATCATATCTTCAGGGCTGATTTCTCCTGCTTCCATGTAAAAATTTGTTGATGAAGGGGACGGCGGTGATCCTGCGCCGCGGCTTGCCCGTCCATTACTGATAAGACCAAGCTGGCGTGCTGAGGCACTATCAAGCGTCCAATTAACAAGCCGTCCATCTTTAATAATTTCGAGGGAGGGATTCGCCACGCCTTCGGCATCGAAAGGACGTGATGATGAGCCTCTAATGATATGAGGGTTATCTGTTACATTAATTTTATCTGAAAAAACCTGCTCTCCCATCATCTCCAGAAGAAAGCTTGTCTTTCGGGTAATAGCAGCCCCATTAATGGCGCTTGATAAATGCCCCAAAAGACTATTAGAGACACGGGGGTCAAAAACAACAGGCGTTTCACAGGTTTCTATCTTACGAGGATTTAGTTTTTTCAGAGTTTTTTCAGCGGCTTCACGGGCAATAGATTCTGGTATGTTTAAATCTTGAAAATGTCTTTTACTATCCCACGCATAATCACTTTGCATTTCTAGGTTTTTACCTGCAATAAGGGAAAGGCTAAGAGAATAATTACTCACGTCATATGATCCAGAAAACCCATTTGAATTTAAAAGAGCAGTATGGCTGTGACTGGTGCTTGCGCTTGCACCATTGCTGTTAGAAATTCCTTTTATGTTTAGGGCGGTCTCTTCTGTTTTTTTTGCAAGTGCTTGAAGATCATCAGGCGTTAAAAGATGGCTATCATTCAGGTCAAGATTTAGAGCTGTATCCGCCGTATGATATTTTTTATCAGCAAGCCCAACATAAGGGTCTTCTGGAGCGTTTTTTGCCATATCAATAGCCCTATGGATTAAGCTATTAAGGGTTTCTTTATCCATGTCACTGGAAGATACAATGGCGGATTTTTGCCCAATGATGACCCGTAGCCCAAGATCAGAGCCTTCCGATCTTTCCACATCTTCAAGATTGCCCATACGCCAAGAAACGCTTTGTGCCTTGCTTTTAAAATAAACAAGGTCAGCGCAGTGCGCTCCTGCTTTTTTTGCTGACTTAAGGATGTCTTCTAAGTAATTTAATTCATTTTCGTTTGTTAATTTATCTAAATTAGACATAGAAGAGCTTCCTTTGGGGTAAAAATTCTGCTGGTATAATGATGAACTTATAAGGGGTAATAGAGTTAAGTTCTAGTCATTGTTCTAGAATATTAGGGGTATTATTTAAAAAAAAATATTTTGTGAATATTTAAAAACTAAAGAGTATATTATTGTTATACATTATTGTAGTATTTGTTATTATAATTCTCAATTTAAGTACGCTTATGATTCTAAATAATTAAAGGGGTAGTGTAGTGACAAATAAGAATGGAGAGATATCTTCTGAAGATATTAGAAAATATCTTGATATATGCTTATGTGCAAATATCAGAGAAGCTTCTAGGGTTATCACACGCCTTTATGATGATATGCTTAATGGTACAGGCATAAGGTCAACTCAATTAACAATTTTAATGACTATAAAAAACCTAGTAAAAACAACGGTAAGCAATCTTGCCGGCGAGCTTTCTATGGACGCATCAACGGTTGCACGTAATTTACAGCTTCTTGTCAAAAAAGATTTTGTTAAAATCACTGTTGGTACAGACCGCAGAAAAAAAATTGTCTCTCTTACAGACGTAGGGGATAAGATGGTTATCGAAGGTCTAGAAAAATGGTACCCTGCTCAAAAATATTTTGAAGATTATTTTTCAAATACTGAGCTTAAAGATAATATTGAATCTATAAATGAGCTAACGAATATTGCTCTTAAACATAAGAATTTTGGGCGCATTCGTTAGATTATTTATGCCAGATGCTCGTTCCGTTTCCGGGAAGCCCTAAGCTGTCCCACTTTTGATCGACACGTTTAATGATTTCATCTTCCATATAGATTTTCTCCCCCCATTCACGGGTTGTCTCACCGTCTATTTTATTGGTAGCATCCAGCCCCATTTTACCGCCAAGACCAGAGACGGGCGAGGCAAAATCTAAATAATCAATCGGCGTATCTTCCATCAATGTTGTGTCTCGCACAGGATCCATACGGGTTGAAATAGCCCACATGACATCTTTCCAGTCACGGCAATTAATATCATCATCAACAATAATGACAAATTTTGTATACATAAATTGTCTAAGGTAAGACCATATGCCCATCATGATCCGTTTTGCATGACCTGCATATGCTTTTTTCATACTGACCACGGCAATTCGGTAAGAACAGCCTTCGGGCGGTAACCAAAAATCAACAATTTCAGGGAATTGCTGCTGGAGAAGGGGAATAAAAACTTCATTTAACGCCTCGCCTAAAACAGAAGGCTCATCAGGGGGGCGACCTGTGTAGGTTGAAAGATAGATAGGGTTTTTGCGCATGGTAATGGCACCGACCGTAAAAACAGGGAATGTTTCCACCGAATTATAATATCCCGTATGATCGCCGTAAGGACCCTCTGGTGCATAATCATTAAGAGAGACATGACCTTCAAGAATAATTTCAGCGGTAGAGGGAACTTTTAGGGGGATGGTTTTACAGTCTACCAGTTCTGTTTTTTTACCTCTTAAAAGTCCTGCGAAATGATATTCAGACAGGGTGTCTGGCACGGGGGTCACTGCCCCTAAAATCGTTGCAGGGTCTGCGCCAAGAACAACAGCGCAGGGCAGGGGTTCTTTAAATTTCTCTTTCCATTTTTTATGATGTTGCGCCCCCCCTCGGTGTTTAAGCCATCTCATCAAAGTTTGATTTTTATTAAGAACCTGCATGCGGTAAATGCCGAGATTAAAATCATCTTCTTTTTTATCCGAAGGACCTTTAGTAACCACAAGAGGCCAAGTAATAAGCGGCGCTGGCTCATCAGGCCAGCAGCCTTGCACAGGCAGAATATTCAAATCCACCTCATCGCCTGTCAAGATAACTTCATGAACAGGGGCTTTTTTTACGGTCTTGGGCTTCATATTCATGGCTTGTTTTAAAATCGGCAGCATTTTGATTGCGTCTTTAAAACCTTTGGGCGGTTCGGGCTGGCGTAAGAAAGCTAATGTCTCACCGGTGCTGCGCAGCTCGCTGGGTTTTTTATTCATGCCCAGAGCAACTCTATCTACCGTACCGAACAGATTAACAAGGACAGGCATATCAGATTTGCTGCCATCTTTTTTAAGAACATTTTCAAAAAGGATCGCAGGCCCGCCTTCGGCAAGAACGCGGCTTTGAATTTCAGTCATTTCAAGGTGAGTAGAAATAGGCTGCGTGATTCTAATAAGGCGGTCTGTTTTTTCCAATTCCTCTATAAAATCACGAAGTGAGTGATAAGCCATAATAACCCTTATATATTTTCTAAGATAGGATTATTATAGCTAAGTCAAATTAAAGAGTGAAGTATAATAACAAGGAATGTTAAGAAATATTAAGCCCCAAAAAGAAAAAGGACACTTAAAATTATAGAATAGATTCCTGCAATAAGCATAACCAATGTGGATAGAAGAGAGCCTATGGCTCTCGCAGGGTTTTTTATGTTGTTATGTCTTAGACCAATTGGGTGTAATATACGCCCTAGGATATAGGCTGCCCCTAGACCATGAAGCATTATTGGACCTACGCCATTGGCTTCAAGAACAGCGATTGCTAAAAGAGTTAAAGCCGCCGTTTCTGTGAGATTACCATGGGCTCTTATACGGGTTTCTACTTCTACATTGCCGCCATGTGAAATTGATATATTTTCTTTTACACGATAAATGCCGATTCTAACCGCTAAAACAATGACAATGATAATTGTTAAACCGATATAAAGCCCTGTGATTGGTAAAATCATATGATAATCCTTTTTCTATAAAAATATTATATCTTCATTAGGTCTTAGCATAAGAAAATAAGATTTCCTAGGCTTGAATATTTAACTTAGGATTGAATATTTAACTTAAGCTTACAGGATCTTACCAATATAAAGGGGGCTAAATTTCATCTTTAGGCGCATCTTGATCACGCTTTATGGCTTCTAGGATTTTTTCCTTTGCGGTCTTTGCATCACCCCATCCAATAATTTTAACCCATTTGCCTTTTTCAAGATCTTTATAATGCTCAAAGAAATGTTGAATGCGGTCGATCATAAGCTGGGGAATTTCTGTGTAAGATGTGACATCTTTATAAGTTGGATCTGTTTTTACATCTGGAACGGCAAGGATTTTTTCGTCCATGCCCGCTTCATCTTCCATCAATAAAACGCCGATCGGGCGGGCGCGAATAACGCAGCCAGGGACAAGCGGCTCATCGACAATAACCATCACATCACAAGGGTCGCCATCATCTGAAAGCGTGTGGGGCATATAGCCATAATTTGTCGGGTAGCGCATGGGCGTATGTAAAATACGGTCAACAAGAAGTGCGCCGCTGCGTTTGTGCATTTCATATTTCACCGCTGCGCCGCCTGCGGGAACTTCGATAATGACGTTAATTTCTTCTGGGGGGTTAAGGCCTGCGCTGATTTTATCAATTTGTGGCATTTGAGTTCTCTATTATGAATGAGTTTAAAAAATTGCTGCAAATATAGCGATTTTTAAGGGTTTGTCAGCATGAATTTTGGATATTTTTTTAACAGCCTTCTTGCCATGAAGATTGTCATGGGTTAACGTGATTACATTAAAAATAAAAACATTAAAAAACTTAAATTAATATCTAAATATAGAGGGAATATATATGTCTGATCTCATGAATCTGCCTCCTATCCTAGGGGCAGTTGGTCTTTTAGTAGCGTTTATACTATATCGAATAGTTGTTGCGCAGCCAGAAGGAAATGAAAAAACCCAAAAAATAGGGGACGCAATCCATAAAGGCGCAATGGTTTTTATGAACCGTGAATATAAAATGTTATTGATTTTTAACATTATTATCATCATACCGCTTTACATTTATTTAGGGCAAAATACAGCGATTTCTTTTGCCGCAGGAACGTTTGCATCGGGGTTGGCTGGATATTTGGGAATGTTTTCAGCAACCAAGGCAAATGTACGCACAACAACGGCGGCGCATGATAAGGGGGCTTCGGCAGCCTTGGAAATTGCTTTCTTTGGCGGCTCTATCATGGGGCTTTGTGTTGCGGCTCTTGGTCTTATTGGTCTTGGTCTTCTTTATCTTTATTTTGGGGGTGATCCTGAAACAGCGCACGCAATTCATGGGTTTGGTATGGGCGCATCTACGGTTGCTCTTTTTTCACGGGTTGGCGGCGGAATTTTTACCAAATCGGCTGATGTGGGCGCAGACCTTGTGGGTAAGCTTGAAGCGGGCATTCCAGAAGATGATCCCCGTAATCCGGGCGTGATTGCTGATAATGTGGGCGATAATGTGGGTGACGTTGCCGGTATGGGGTCTGATATTTTTGAATCTTACTGCGGCGCAATGATCGCAACGATTGCTCTTGCGGCAACAATGACGATCTCTGCTGTGGATAAAGAAGTTCTTATGTCGCTTCCTTTACTTTTGTCATCTGTCGGATTGGTTTGTTCTATTCTTGGAATTTTCTTGGTTAAAATGATGTCTAGCAAGTCTCCTGAATCTGCTCTTCGTACAGGCACAATTGGTGCAGCCGTGCTTTTCATTATAGCAGCTTATTTTATGCTTCAACACTTTGGGGTGGGTGTAGAAAAATGGTACGCTATTCTTGCAGGGGCGATCGGCGGCGTGATTATTGGTCTTATTACCGAATATTATACAGCAGCAGAACCTGTTAAGCGGATTGCTAGATCTGGTGAAACGGGTTCCGCAACGGTGATGATTACAGGGCTTGCCGTGGGAATGCAGTCTGTTGTCCTGCCCGTATTTACCATTTGCGGCGTGATTTATGTCTCAACTGAATATGCAGGTCTTTATGGGGTTGGTCTTGCTGCGATTGCGATGCTTGCAACAGTGGGGATTACAATGGCGATTGATGCTTATGGACCTGTGGCAGATAATGCGGGCGGCATTGCGGAAATGGCAGGGCTTGGCAAGGAAACTCGTGAAATTACGGACAGCCTTGATGAGCTTGGTAATACAACAGCGGCTATTGGTAAAGGATTTGCTATTGGCGCTGCGGCGCTTGCAGCTTTATCGATTATTGCAGCTTTTGTGGCGACGGTAAAAGCAAAACATGGCGGCATTTTCTCTTTAGAGCTGAATGATCCAATGGTTTTAATTGGTCTTTTCATTGGTGGGGCTATTCCTTTTCTGATCGCTTCGATTACGATGACGGCGGTGGGGGACGCTGCTATGGAAATGATCGTGGAAATCAGACGGCAATTTAAAGAAATTCCAGGACTTATGGAAGGCAAAGCAGATCCTGATACGGATAAATGCGTTGATATTGCAACCTCTGCGGCTCTTAAAAAGATGATCGTACCGGGGGCGATTGCCATTGCCTCTCCCGTTATTGTTGGATTTGGACTTGGAGCAGAAAGCCTTGGCGGAATGCTTGGCGGTGCGCTTCTCGGTTGCGTGCTGATGGCTCTTATGATGGCAAATGCTGGCGGTGCTTGGGATAATGCTAAGAAATATGTTGAAAAAGGTAATCTTGGCGGTAAAGGCTCTGACGTTCATACCGCTGTGGTTGTCGGCGATACGGTTGGCGATCCTTTCAAAGATACATCAG
>JADGEY010000510.1 GCA_016744185.1 Emcibacteraceae bacterium
ACACACACACACACACACACACACACACACACACACACACACACACACACACACACACACACACATACACACACACATAAGAATTAGAGTGAATTAACCTTGGCGGCATCTAAATGTACTTGTCACTTAAATTAATTTACACCTAGAGCCGAGGCTATATCCAGGTTATGAGTCATTAGCGGCGAATTACCTTATGTAATAAGGGGTTATTATGTAATAGCGATAATTGGCCTTATGGCTACTACCACCAATTGCTACAGAGCAATACCGCAACTTTTCCTTAGCTATCAGTAATGATAATAACCAGAATCACTACACGGTGTGCCAATATAATGCTAGTGTATAAATCCACTGATTATAGAATAGCCCATCGTCTAGTGTAGGCGGTGTGCTAGTTGTTTTTATCTGGCGTAAACTCAAAATGCAATTTATGCACGAATTACACTGAATTACATTAAATTACATTGAATTACACTGAATTACATTTAATTACACTGAATTAACAACTAAATTTACTGCACTAGCGCTATGTGTGTTCACGAATGTGATGACATGCGTTTTATATATAACCATTTGTTGTACAGTGTATATATATGTGTTATACTGTGCAC
>JADGEY010000511.1 GCA_016744185.1 Emcibacteraceae bacterium
GATCAATATCATACAAGCAATAGAACATAGAAATTAGCGAACCGATTAAGAAGTAGTTTAAACTAAATGGCGTGCACGATATAATAATTATTCCTTCTCATCGACATATGCCTCGGTCATAACATACCATGATTGACATACTACATGTTATATAATTAATTTAAGGACATGTATTTTGAAGAAATATAATTAATAATATATTTCTCGAGTAAAATATGTGTCGCGGATATTCTATTACTATATAGTAATAGAATATAGAAATTATTATAGATAATATAATAGAAAAAACTAATAGATATTGTTTTTTTAAAGCTTATTTCAAGTAATAGCTGCTGGAGATGAGAGCTACTCGCCGACGTGGAAACAAAACGCGCTGACCTTGAAAAGCACTTCCGTACACATGGTGAATCCGTGGGTGATTATGGGTTCCTCGTCACCCGACCTTCCGTCCCAACAATCCAGTTCCACACACCTACATCCGGTTAATAATACTTGACGATAGATCTCCACGCTAGATTTGCCGGTAAACTGATGCCCTGTGTGTGTGTGTGTGTGTGTGTGTGTGTGTGTGTGTGTGTGTGTGTGTGTGTGTGTGTGTGTGTGTGTGTGTG
>JADGEY010000514.1 GCA_016744185.1 Emcibacteraceae bacterium
ATATAATATAATTGAAATGCAGCATAAGCAAGATTTGTGGTAAATGCAATCATAGAAATGGCGGTGATTTATATTTCACATATCCTGTATATGTACACACTTTTTAAACCAAGTGTTAAACTAAACTAAAGTGAATATTTAGACACAGTTTTTAAACTAAGTTTTAAACTAAACTAAAGTGAATATTTAAACACAGTTTTAAACTAAACTAAAGTGAGTTCTTATACACAGTTTTTAAACCAAATCTCAGACACTAAGTAGTAAAATACGGCTAAAAATACTATTAATAAGCAAATAATAAGCAAACAATAGTAGAAATAATCTGCAATTTCTAAATATAGCACTAACTATATTAATTTCATAGTACACACACACACACACACACACACACACTCACATTTTGTATGAGTCATAAGTAGTGCCTCATTGTAGTACACTGTAGTGCCGGTATTAACTGTACCACTAATGTAGTGTACAATGAGAGAGATTATACTAATGACTCATCCGCAGTGGTTGTTTACAAAATTGTTATGTAATAGCCATTGTATATCGCTACGAGGTATATATGAAATATGATATATGAGCAATTTGCTTTTGATAATGCCTTAAC
>JADGEY010000515.1:0-345 GCA_016744185.1 Emcibacteraceae bacterium
TGCCATAAGTCTCAACAAAGATGCCTACAGGCTGTGCTACACCAATGGCGTACGACAATTGAACCAATATTTCGTCAGCCACACCAGCAGCTACCAAGTTTTTCGCAATATGGCGAGAAGCATAGGCTGCAGAACGGTCAACCTTCGAAGGATCTTTACCAGAGAATGCACCACCACCGTGAGCACCTTTTCCACCGTAAGTATCAACAATAATCTTACGACCAGTAAGGCCAGTATCGCCATGAGGACCACCAATAACGAACTTACCCGTTGGGTTTACATGAAGAATAAAGTCAGCATCGAAGAAAGCCTGAACACGAGCTGGCAACATTTTAATCACACGAG
>JADGEY010000515.1:355-610 GCA_016744185.1 Emcibacteraceae bacterium
CTTAGCCAACATCGTTGCATCCTCAGGACCACAAGCGTCGTGCTGAGTAGAAACTACAATGGTGTGTACCCTTTCGATAGTATCATCGTTAGCATACTGAATAGTCACCTGTGATTTTGAATCAGGACGTAGGTAAGTCATTTCTTTACCTTCGCGACGAATAGCCGCCATTTCGATTAATAAACGGTGCGATAGGTCGAGAGACAAAGGCATATAGTCGTCAGTCTCTTTACTTGCGTAACCAAACATCATTCC
>JADGEY010000518.1 GCA_016744185.1 Emcibacteraceae bacterium
CCATTGAATATTCCCCTATTGTATTGTTTGTGGTTTATTGGGTGGTTACCCATCCATCAACCATGAACATAGTACCATTAATAAGCTTAGTACCATAGTACAGCATAGGCCTATTTTATAGTACCTAGTACGTATCATATGCCTTATACCATAGTATATTATACCATAGTATGACCTTAGTAGTCATATGCTTATTGGTAAATCTGAGCTAATTTTCACCCCTTGTGAAGTAAAGTACAGAGAATGAAGTACATGCAATGTTATGTGTGTGTGTGTGTGTGTGTGTGTGTGTAGGCGTGTGTAGGTGTGTGTGTGTGTGTGTGTGTAGGCGTGTGTCTCTGTATGTGCGTGTGTGTGTGCGTGTGTGCGTGTGTTTGTGTGTGTGTATATCAAGTATACTATATAGTCACATGTCTATTTAGTCATTGTTGTTGAAGTCACAAATTCATGTTTTGTGGTTTCATGCATTTACATATTTACACATCATTGTAATGAACATTGATTCTATTGCAGGCAATCAATCAGTTTCTAGCTCATGTGTGTGTGTGTGTGTGTGTGTGTGTGTGTGTGTGTGCGCGTGAGTGTGCGTGTGTGCGTGTGTGTGTGTG
>JADGEY010000051.1 GCA_016744185.1 Emcibacteraceae bacterium
CTTTGTTAAGTTTGCTGACAAAAAAACTTTGAAGGTCGAAGGCATGATTAAAAAGGCTAGTCCATTTATCTTTTTGTTCTTGCGTTGCATATTCTCCAACCGTTGCTTGTTCATTTTGGATACAGTTTTGAAAGGCAGAAATATCCATTTGATAGTCAGTTTTAATGAATTTAATTGCCTTTACCATTTCTGCTTTAGTTGCTTTTTTCCCATCTGGAATAATAGGGTTTTTAGGCATTTCACAGTTTGCAAAACCTGCGCTGATAGATGCTAAAAAAAAGAAAACTCCTGAAAGATATTTTATTGCTGCTCTTGTCATGCTCTCTGCCTTAAATTTATTCATGAGGTAATATAAAGTAATTTTTATTAAATAATAAGTCCTTTGATTAAAAATATCTCATTTTTATTTTTCTTTGTTTAATATTTAAGAAATATGGTATTTTACTTTTGGGTAGTAGTGCATTTAAGGATTTAAATTGATTAATAATGTTTTTGTAGCGATAGAGCGCACGCTATCACAGCTCTTTGATAAAGCTTTCCTGCGGGTTTTTATGTTGGGTCTTATGACGACTTTTGTTGCCATTATAATAGCCTATTTTTTAACGCACCACCTTACCGAGCAATATAATTTATTTAGGTTCGATCTGGATTCTAATATTTGGGGCATGAACAGCCTTCTTGGCTGGCTTAATGGGGGGCTTGATTGGCTTTTAGGCGATTGGTTTATTGATCTTATTTTCTTTTTTACCCTTGGCTTTCTTTTTGTGCCTTTATCGACGGTTTTTATCTCAATTTATTTGGACGATATTGTTGATGCGGTGGAAGAGCGTTTTTATTTCGAGAATAAAGCAGGAAAAAGATTAGGGATTGGGGCTTTGCTTTGGATTGCTTGTGTTTTAGCTTTTTGGATTATAGTGTTAAATATTTTAGTTATTCCTTTGTATTTTGTTTTCTTTTTTGTACCCTTCGTATCTTTGGGAATTTTTATATTTTTAAATTCATATCTTTTAGGCTGGGGCTATTATGAGATGGTTGCCGTGCGTCACCTTGGGCGAGCGGGAGCAGCGCAGCATAGACGCTATATTCGCAGCGAGATTCTTCTTGGCGGATTATTGATTACAGGGCTTTATACTCTTCCTGTTATAAATATGGTTGCGCCGATTATTGGCGCGGCTATTTTATGTCATTTATTTCATTTAACATTTCAAGAAAAATCTTACAGGTCTCAGTCTTCAGAGGGGCTTTAATCTTCTATGATTGTTTTTTCTTTATAGGCGCATAGACTTTCAACGGGACAGATAGGACAAAGGGGCTTGCGGGCTTTGCAAATATATCTGCCGTGTAAGATAAGCCAGTGATGGGCATGGAGCATAAATTCTTGAGGGATCGCTTTTGTCAGTTTTTTTTCAACAGCTTCAGGCGTTTTAGCGCAGGCAAGTTTAGTACGGTTTGAGACTCTAAATAAATGAGTATCAACCGCAATAGTGGGCTGCCCAAAAGCAATATTAAGCACGACATTCGCAGTTTTCCTGCCGACCCCTGCAAGCCTTATAAGCTCATCACGGCTGCGGGGGACAGTGCTGTCATAATCGCTAATTAATGTTTCAGCCGCTGCGATAATATTTTTTGCTTTTGTATTATAAAGCCCAATCGTCTTAATATGATCTTTAAGTTTATTCACCCCAAGAGCGATCATATCTTCGGGCGTGTTAATAATTTTAAAAAGATTTTTGGTTGCTTTATTAACGCCAATATCTGTCGCCTGAGCGGACAGAGTTACGGCAACTAATAAAGTATAAGCATTTGTAAAATCAAGCTCACCTTTTGGTTCAGGGTCTTTTGATTGTAAACGTGAGAAGAACTCTGTAATTTCTTTTTTCTTCATTATTCTTATTCAGTTTTTTATTAAAAATATACTTTATCATACTCATTATAGTTTTTAAGGGATAGTATTTACTTGCATTAATATTTTATTGGGCATAGGATTATTGCTTTTCAATGTTTTAGAGCATGATTGCATTAGGTTATTAAGAAGAGTAATATGGAACTTATCATTAATGTTTTTAGAAATATTTTTACCAAAGTTGATAATTTACAGGTCTTTGGGAATGATATTTTATTATTGGTGATTTTAATAATAGGGCTCATTTTTTGTTATGGGGGCTTTATCATTTTCCGTTTTTCTTTCTGGCTAATAGGTGGCTTTGTTGGGGGGTTTTATGGGTCTGGTTATGGTAGTACTGAACTTGCTCAAATTTTTTATTCATTGCTGGGGGGGTTTTTGGGTGTAGGGGTATTTGCTTTTATTTCTCGTTTTGCAGCAGCTTTTATGGGAGTTCCTTTTGGTTTTATGATCGGCTATGAAATCGGCGGCAATATGGGGATATTTATTTGCGTTTTGATTAGCGCAGTTGTTGCGGTAAAATTATTTTACCCTTTCATGGTTATAGCAAGCTCATATATTGGCAGCGTTTCATTGTCTTTCATTGTTGTTAATTTTCAGAGTTTTTTTGAAAATGGTCAGCTTACTTGGCATACAGGTATTGCTTATTATGGCTCCGACCTTCTTAGACAGCTTATTTCTTTATTTTCTTTAAAGATGAATATAGCATATATAACAATAGAATTTTGGGCTTTTCTTCTGGCTTTCATTTCAGGAATGATCATGCAAGCTTATTTTTATTTTAAATATTTTAGAGAAGAAGATACCAGTTACTCTGACGATTGGTAGGGCATGCCTTTAGGAAGACCCAAGACGTCAGCCATATCATAAAGGCAAGCTTTTTTCCCAGTAATCCAAAGAGCGGCTTTGACAGCACCTTTTGCAAAAATTACTCGTTCACCTGCCTTATGGGTCAGCTCAATACGCTCATCATCAGCAATGAAGCTTACCGTATGTTCCCCCGCAACATTGCCGCCCCGCAGTACGGCAAAGCCAATATCACCTTTCGTCCGTGTGCCTGTAAAACCATCACGTCCTGAAATGCGTTTTTCATCAAGCTCAACCTTTCGCCCTGCTGCGGCTTCAAGCCCAAGGGAAAGAGCCGTGCCAGAGGGTGCATCGACTTTATAGCGGTGATGCATCTCTGATATTTCAATATCGAAATCTTCATCGAGCATTTCAGAGGCTTTGCGGGTGAGATAAAAAAGAAGATTAACTCCCAAAGAGTAATTAGAAGCATAGACAATAGGAATGCTGCTAGAAGCTATCCTTAAATTATCTTCTTGAGAATTATCTAGTCCTGTTGTGCCAATAATGAGAGCAGTTTTATGAATCTTTGCAAGCTCTAAATGACCGAGCGTTGCTTCTGGCACTGTAAAATCAATTACCACATCAGCTTTTGCAAAAATCTCTGCTGCACTGCCTAAAACTTTAAGATTTAAATCTTCGCCTGTGTCAGGGTTTTTAAGAGGCTTGCCAATATGGGGACTGCCACTATATTCAAAGCCGCCAATAAATTTACATTTATCATTATTTAAAATAGATCTCAAAAGAGCCTTGCCCATGCGTCCGCAGCAGCCAGCAATTGCAACCTTAATTTCTGTCATATTCAAATCCTAAAAATAATCATAAAGAGTGATATTGTTATTTTTTAGCTTAAATTAGTCAGAATGTTTAGTCATTTTTCTTTTTCTTTTAATTTTCGCTGTTCTTCTTCTATTTCATCTTCTTCAAAAAGAGCGCGGTAAGAAGCCCCCTTTAAATCATCATATTGCCCTGTTTTCATCGACCATAGGAAAGCTGCAAGTCCAAGTCCGCCTAAAAATAATGCAGCGGGGATAAGGTAGATAAGATATTCCATTATTTTTTACTCTCGAATAATTTGCCTAAATTAAGCCCCCGTCTGTCTAGAAAAAATGCGGCAGGGATAAGGTAGATAGGATATTTCATTATTTTTTACTCTCGAATAATTTGCCTAAATTAAGCCCCCGTCTGTCTAGAAAAAATGCGGCAGGGATAAGGTAGATAGGATATTTCATTATTTCTTACTTTCAAATAATACACCTAAATTAAGCCGCAGAGCATTTGCGGTCACGATAATAGAAGAGCCTGACATGGCAAGAGCGGCAATAAGGGGGGTCAGATACCCCGCAGCGGCAAAAGGCACGGCAATGATATTATAAAGAGCGGCAAGAGCAAAGTTTGAAAAAACGAGGGCTCTGCTTTTTTTTGAAATTTGATAGGCTTTGACAAGACTATCAAGGCTGGCAGACTGAAAAATGAAGTCAGCCGCATTTTGACTAACGTCCGCTGCGCTAGAAGGGGAGATTGACACATGGGCAGCGGTGAGGGCAGGGGCATCATTCAGCCCATCACCAACCATAAGAACTTTTTTTCCCGCGGCCTTTAATCGTTCAATCTCATTGATTTTATCTTGGGGTTTATAGGAGGATTTTGCATCTTCAATATTAAGCTCTGCTGCTGCTTCATCAACGGCGGCTTTACGGTCGCCTGACAGTAAAATAACTTCAAATTTTTGGGCTTTAAAGAAAGAGATAACTTCTTTTGCATCGCCCCTTAATCGGTCACGAAATGAAAAACAGACAGGGTCTTTTCCCCGTTGTTTAAGCCATAATTCTGAATAGGGATTATCCTGCCCTTCCTCTTCATCAACGCTGCACCATTCACGGCTGCCAAGACGGATGTCAAAACCATCAATATTTGCCTCCAGCCCCATACCGCTCTTTTCGGTTAGAGTAGTGTTTGCGGCGACCGTGGGAATGTCTTTTGCATGACAAGCAGCGATCAAAGCCCTGCAAAGAGGGTGACTTGATTTTTTGGCAAGCTTTGCTGCAAGCTGCATATCGCCGGAGGATATATTTGCGCTATTAACAAGTTCTGGCTGTCCAAGGGTCAGCGTTCCTGTTTTATCAAAAACCACCGTGTCAATTTCAGCTAGTCTTTCAAGAGCGTCCCCTGCCTTGACTAAAATTCCTGATTTAAATAAACGGCTAGAAGCGACAACCTGCACCACAGGAACGGCAAGCCCAAGGGCGCAGGGGCATGTAATAATCAAGACAGAAATCGCAATAATAAGCGAATTATCCCAGCTTAGGTCAGCGATAAAAAACCAGCCAAGGAACGTACAAAGAGCCAGCGTGTGAACAAGAGGAGCGTAGATAGAAGCCGCTTTATCGGCAAGCTTTACATATTTTGCTCGTCCCTGTTCAGCGTTCTCCATAAGTTTAATAATTTCGTCAAGCAGGGTTTTTCCTGTAACTGCGGTCACTTTCATATCCACTGCGCCGCTTAAATTTAGCGTTCCTGCAAAAAGCTTTGTCCCTGCGGCTGCTTTTGCGGGCATGGTCTCACCCGTGACAAGAGAACAGTCAATTTCGCTTGCGCCATTTTCTAAAATGCCGTCCGCAGGAATGCGCTCTCCGGGTAAAATGCGCAGAATCATATCAGGGACAAGCATTTCAGCTGCAATAATCTCACTTGTGCCGTCCTCATGAATAAGAGTGGTTTTATCACTGCGGTAATTCATTAGATTTTGGGCAACAGAGCGGGCATGATTGCGCATTTTTCGGTCAAGGTAGCGTCCAATAAGCAGAAAGAAAAGCAGCATAATTGCCGCATCATAATAGGTATGTTCTTGCTCATTTATCGTTTGGATAACGCTCATGGCGCAGGCGAGAATAACCGCTAGAGAAATAGGAACGTCCATATTAACATGGCGGTTCTTAAGAGCGCCCCATGCAGACTTATAAAAAACCCTGCCCGAATAAGCGGCAGCGGGCAGAACAAGTAAAGCAGAGAACCAGTGGAATAAAATTCTTGTTGAACTTTCCATGCCTTCTGTGCCACCGTCCCAGACGGAAATAGAAAACAACATGACATTCATCATCACAAAACCTGCCACAGCCATGCTTTTAAGCAGCATTTTTAATTCATCATCCGCGGCATTATTTTGGGCATCATTTTTAAACCGATGACCTTTAAAACCAATATCTAAAAGCGTAGAGATGATGTTATCGCTGCGTATAAGATGTTGTTCTTTAGAGGTGGTATCTTCCCCCCATTCAACAGCTAGTCTTTGCGTGGTAAGATTAACTCTTGCGCCTTTGACTTGAGGGTTTTCTTTAAGCTTTCCTTCAATTTCACGAATGCAGGAAGGGCAGTGAAGACCTTCTACAACAAAATGCTCAATTTCATAGTTTTTCATAGGTTTTTTTTATCATAGGCTTTAAGATTCATGTTCAATAACGAGGCGCGATTTAAGATAATATTTTTTCAGCTTTACCGTTTGCGCCGTAACTAAAATATTCCAAACGCCGTCTATTTTAAATTTAATATCAGCAGCGTAAATATTATCACCCCTATGGAATAAATCATAGCTAAAATCATGACCTTCAAGAGCGGGGCGAATAAATTTTACAGTAACAGATTTTGGTGGAAGGGCAGATTTAGGATAGCTAATTTTAACAGCAAAATAATCATCGTCAACTTTTTTGGGTAAATGCGTAATTTTCAGACCCCAGCCAGAGTGTTTTTGCATCTCAGCTTCTTCGAGGTCTTTATTATATTCTTTCGCATCTTTATAGGGGGTTTGGGTTACAAGCCCTGGATGGGAATTAAAAGCAAAAGTCATCATGATGCCGTTGGCGGTAAAAATTACGCCAAAAAAAACAAGAAGCCACATTAGGAATTTAAGCCCTGTCATTTTTTTTGCTGTTTTTGTCTCTGTCATTTTAATGTGCCTCTATGTTGGTTAAGAACGGGGCGTTGGTTAAGAACTGGGTGCTTTAAAGCTGCTATTCTCTGTATCCAACGCTGCGCCATTAAGCTGCTTTACAGTGAATTTTATATCTGTGCTATGTTCTTTAATATCTTTTATCGGGGCAGAAAGATAGATTTTTAAGGTGCGCACTTCTTCACGTTTAATCATGACGAGCGGCATATTATTTTCTGTTTTTGTCTTAAGCCCAATGACTTTAATGCCCATATTATCAATGCCAGAAATATTGATAATATATTGGTGGTCTTCACTGCTTTTATTTAAGATTTTAATCTTATAACCATTGCGAATATCACCAGAAGAAAGCGTGACAAATAAAGGGTTACGGTCCCGTATAACGTTAAAGCTTAATTCTGATCTGTTGAGAAGCGAATAGATAAGCCCAGATGAAATTAGGCAAATCAGTAGACTATAGATCACTGTTCTGGTGCGAATTATCTTTGTTTTTTCTTGTTTTCCAAGCTTACGGCTTTCAAAATTGGCGAGCGTATCATAGGAAATAAGCCCTTTGGGCCGCCCAATTTGTTCCATAACATCATCACAAGCATCACTGCAAAGAGCGCAGCCGATACATTCTAGCTGTAGCCCGTCCCGAATATCGATTCCCATCGGACAGACAACAACGCACTGGCGACACTGAATACAGTCCCCCCGCCCGTCCCAGCTTTCGCCTTTTTTATGAGGCGCACGAGGCTCTCCCCTGTCATCTTTATACATGATGTTGAAGGTATCATCATCCATCATAACAGATTGTAGGCGGGGCCATGGACACATATAGGTGCAAACTTGTTCACGGGCAAAACCTGCCATGACATAGGTTGATATGGTCAGGCTAATGATCCAAATATAGGCGGAAAAAGGAGCGGTTAATGTTGTGATCTGCTTAAATAAAGTAGGAGCGTCAACAAAATATAAAACCCATGCACCGCCCGTGATAAGACCGATAAAAAGCCATGTGATATGTTTGCCTAATTTGCGGTTAAATTTATTAAAGGTCCATTTGCCTTTATCAAGTTTCATGCGGGCATTTCTGTCCCCTTCGAAAAAACGCTCCACATAGACAAATAAATCTGTCCAGATGGTTTGAGGGCAGGCATAACCGCACCAAATCCTACCGCCAACAGAGGTAACAAGAAAAAGCCCAAGGGCGGAAAGAACTAAAATTCCCGTAATATAATAAATTTCTTGCGGCCATATTTCTATTGCAAAAAAGTAAAATCGATTATGCATAAAATCAAGTAAGATCGCTTGATCGGGAAAGCCTTCCCCTCTATCCCATCTTATCCATGGTGTGATGTAATAAACAAGAAGCATGATGGTTAAAAGAGCCCATTTTACAGATCGGAAAAAACCATTAACCCGCTTGGGGTAAATTTTTTCTTGTTTTTTATAAAGCGAATGGCTGTCTTTTTTACCAACCGTTTTAACCCGGGCTCTGCGGATTTTTTTATGAGGGGTAATATTATCTGGATTGGTATCAGGGCAATGGTCAGGTAAATTTTTCGCATCCAAAGGGGTAAGGTCTAGCCCAGTGTCATCTCCAGTGTCATCGTGTTTTTTTATCGCAGAATGACCCTGTCTTTGGGAGGGGTCTTTTTTTTTAGACATTATTTATACCTTTATAAATATATGTTTGTTTTTAGTCACATAAGTTATTTTTTGGGGCATTTCTTCACCTCCCTGTTTAGAAATGCACCTTTATCGCTGTTGATAGAGAATTACTGCCCACCTCCTAATGAATGAACGTAAACCGCAAGCCCTTTAATCGCGGCAGGGCTAAGCCTCCCATGCCATGAAGGCATCACGCCTTTTCTGCTATGAGAAATGGTTTCGGTTAAAGAGGCATGATCGCCGCCGTAAAGCCATTTTACATCCGTCAAGTTAGGTGAGCCAAGTTCCGTGCTGCCTTTGCCATCTGTTCCATGACAGGAAGCGCAATTATCTTCAAAAAGAACGTCTGCGCCTTTTGGTGCTGTTATTTTAGGGTCTGAAAATGACATCACAAGCGTTACAACTTGTCCAATTTCTTGCTTGGAAAGCAGCTCGTCATCAAGAAAAGCGGGCATGTCATTAATGCGCGTATCTTCATGGATAGAACGCACACCAACCGTAATTGTTTCATGGATAAGCTCAAGCGTGCCGCCCCAAAGCCAATCATCATCATTAAGGTCGGGATAGCCTTTTGCACCCGATGCACTAATGCCGTGACAGCCTGCACAATTATCACCAAAAGCAGCCCTGCCTCCTGCCATTGCAAATTCTTGCAGCGCAGGAGTATTTTGAATTTCTTGCAGGTTAGCTGCTAATAATTTTGCAACCATTGGCGCACGTGATGCTTTTATGTCTGCCATTTCTTTCATGACTGTTCTGCGCTGTGAATAATCAGCCGTTCCTTTAACATAGCTTGTTATTAAGGGCCAAGAGGGATAGACAACCATATAGCCAAACCCCCAAATGATACAGACAAGCCATGTCCATACCCACCAACGGGGCAGAGGGTTATTTAATTCTTTAATACCGTCCCAAGCATGTCCTGTTGTATGGACACCTGTTTCTTCATCAAGCTGTGGTTTTTTACTCATTTTCAGTCTCTTTTTTATCTAATCCACCTCAAGGAGGCGGCTCTATCTAATCATCATCTAAAGGGCGGCGTGCCGCTTCCTCAAATTTATCCTTATTCTTTGGCCAGAGGGCAAAAGTAACAGTCCCTGCAAAAAGAATAACTAAGAAAATCAAACCCCATAATTCTGCAAAATAAGAAACTTCTTCGCGGGTGATATTCATCATTTTTTCCTATCTTTGGTTATGGGGATCATCTTCTTCGTATAAATCAAAATCCACTAAAGTCCCAAGCATTTGCAGGTAAGCAACCAAGGCATCTAGCTCTGTAATTTCTTTTTTATTACCATCAAAATCACGAACAGCTACAACAGTGGGCCAGCGTTTTTCAAAGCCTTCAAAATTATCATGATCTTCATTGACCTGAGATTCTAAATCAGAGGCTGCATTTTTAACTTGCTCATCCGTATAAGGAACGCCAACAATTTGATGAGCCCGAAGATTCTGTGAAATAAGACGATAATCAAGCTTTGTTTTAGCAAGAAACGGGTATCCTGGCATAATGGACTGGGGAACAACCGCTCTTGGGGCTGCCATATGTTCTTGATGCCATAGATCGGAATATTTATTACCCACGCGCGCAAGATCAGGCCCTGTTCTTTTCGATCCCCACTGGAAAGGATGATCATACATTGATTCCGCTGCCAGTGAGTAATGACCATAACGTTCAACCTCATCACGGGTGGAACGAATCATTTGAGAATGACAATTATAACAGCCTTCCCGAAGGTAAATATCACGCCCTGCAAGCTCTAACGGCGTATAGGGGCGCATTCCTTTTACTTTTTCAATCGTACTATTGAGATAAAAAAGAGGGGCAATCTCAATCAGTCCTCCGATAGAAACAACGATCAGGATACAAATTAAAAGGAGGATAGAGTTTTTTTCTAACGCACCATGTTTATCAAGTAATTTCATAATGCTTTTCCTTATGCTAATTTAGTTGCTGGCTTATCTTCATCGGCGACATCATCATTGTCGTCGCTGTGAGCTGTTTTATAACGAATGGGAACCGCATCACCATGCCCAAGGATTGTCCGCCAAACATTATAAACCATAATGAGCGATCCTATGACAAAGAGCAAGCCGCCGACTGCCCGCAGAGCATTAAGATAGAACTTCTTATCAACAATTTCCACGAATGAATATTGCAAGAAGCCAAGGCTATCAAAAGCACGCCACATCATTCCTTCCATAATACCAGAAGCCCACATGGAGGTGATGTAAAGAATAATACCAAGCGTTGCAATCCAGAAATGAAGGCTAACAAGCTTAAGAGAATAAAGATCTTTACGCCCCCAAACCCAAGGAACAAGGCAGTATATAGCCCCGAAACTAACAAAAGCAACCCAGCCTAAAGCGCCTGAATGCACATGACCGACTGTCCAGTCTGTATAATGGCTAAGTCCATTAACGGCTTTAATTGCCATCAAAGGCCCTTCGAATGTTGACATGCCATAAAAAGCAACGGAAGCGACAAGCATTTTAACAACAGGGTCAGTGCGCAGTTTATCCCACGCTCCAGATAACGTCATTAATCCATTAATCATACCGCCCCAAGAAGGCATCCAAAGCATGATAGAGAATGTCATTCCCAATGTCTGCGCCCAATCAGGCAGCGCTGTATAAAGCAGATGATGAGGTCCTGCCCAAATATAAAGGAAAATCAATGACCAAAAATGAACAATCGATAATCTATAGGAATAAACAGGACGGTTGACCCGTTTTGGAATAAAATAATACATAATCCCAAGAAAGCCAGCGGTTAGAAAAAATCCAACAGCGTTATGCGCATACCACCATTGAATAAGTGCATCTTGAACGCCTGAAAAAATAATAACAGATTTCGGATGAGTAAAAGAGATAGGAACGGCTAGGTTATTGATAAGATGAAGCATTGCAACGGTTACAATAAAGGCAAGAAAAAACCAGTTTGCCACATATATATGCGGCTCTTTTCTGCGCCATAAAGTTCCAACAAAGACAAAAAGATAAGCCACCCAAACAATGGTCAGCCAAATATCAACATACCATTCAGGCTCTGCATATTCTTTTGATTGGGTAATGCCAAGAAGATACCCCGTAGCCGCAAGAACAATAAAAAGCTGATAGCCCCAAAAGACAAACCAAGGGGCAATTTCACCAGCAAGACGGGCTTTACAAGTACGCTGAACAGCATAAAATGACGTTACCATTAAAACATTGCCACCAAAGGCAAAAATCACAGCCGATGTATGAAGAGGACGCAAACGTCCAAAATTAAACCATGCAGTATCAAAATTAAGAGCAGGGAAAGCAAGCTGCCATGCAAGAGTATCACCCGCTAAAAACCCAGCCACGCCCCAGAAGAGAGAAGCGATAACACCCGCCTTTATAATGCCTTCATTATAAAAAACGCCAGAAGCAGAAGGTTTTGCCTCGATCTGTCCTTTTTTATAAAAGCCCATATTCATAATACCAACAATGCCCGCTAGAAAGGCAATGAGCATAATAATCATATGAAATTTAAAAGGGGTGCTCGTCGTTTTGGCAAGAATATAAATTGTTATCAACGCACCAAGAGCAAGAGCAAGAGATGTTAGCCATTGAGCTGTCTTGCTAATCATAGGTGGTAAGGGTTGAGAGGAACTGGTTTGTGACATTTTAAATACCCTACTATTTATTGAGTTATTTTAGCATATATCATTCAATATTAAAAAAAACATTGATATAAATCATTTTTATAAAATAAAATAGCATAAAAGAGTTGTGATTGTATGGTTTAATGTTCTCTTTTATAGATTTTGAGGGGCTTGCATTTTTTGAGGGACTTGCATTTGTAGAAGGTATAATTATAATACTGTGTAATTTTTATTTATTATGGTTCTTTTATGTCCTGTTAAAATTGGGTTTCAAACTGAAACCCCTTTCAAATTAGAAAAGCAAATATTTGCCATTTTTTAGGTGGCAAGGCTAGTGATTTGGCTGAATTTTAAATGATAAATATCCCTGTATTATCAAGGGACATAATAGAAAGATATTCTGAAAATGATCAGAAAATATACGATAAAAGATATGGATGCTGTTATTGAAGCATGGTTTAAATCATTCACTTTTGCTCATCCTTTTCTTAACGAGGATTTTGTAAGGGCTGTGCAGGCAGATATGCGAAAAATCTATCTGCCAAAATCAGAGATATGGGTGGCGGAACATAATCAAAAAATAGTTGGCTTTATCAGCTTAAAAGAGACTGATGGTGATATTAAGAATGAAATTGGGGGCTTTTTTGTTGATCCTGATTATCATGGGCAGAAGTTTGGATTTGCTCTAATGGAAAAAGCCGTGGAAGAAAAAGGAAGCCTAAAGGTAGAGGTTTTTCAAAATAACCCTAGTGGGGTTAAATTTTACGAGCGGTATGGTTTTACCTTTCAGGGTGAATATTTCTTTGAAGCTGCGGGACAAAATATTTTGAAATTAAATTATATAATTTCATAAAAACCTTAATTTCCATAATTTTTTGCTTTAAATATGTGTCTTTTGCTTTAAGTATAATGTCTAGGCAAAGATTCCAGAAAGACACTAATAATTAAAGGATTTAATAATGTTAAAGAAAACTATCCCTCTTCTCATAATATTTACAATGAGCTTAATTATTACAGGCTGCGGTGAAAAAGAGAAACCCGCCTCATCTGTTCCAGAAAATTGGCGTGAATTACATGAAGGTTTTTTTACGATAGATTCTCACGTTGATATTTCCAATGATTTTACTTTTAAGTCAGAATATGATCCAGGTAAAAATACAAAAATGCAGGTTGATCTGTCTAAAATGCGTGAAGGCGGATTAGATGGTGCTATGTTCATTGTTTATACGGGGCAAACAAAAAGAACGCCAGAAGGATATGCCGAGGCGAAAAAAAATGCCCAGCGAAAATTTAAGGCTATTCGCCGTATGGCACTGGAGTTATATCCAGACCAAATTGGTCTTGCGGGTACAGCGGATGAAGCGGAAGCGATTAATGCATCAGGTAAAAAAGTAGCTATAATTGCGATCGAAAATGGATATGTGATTGGCAAAGACTTATCGCTGGTTAAGAAATATTATGACCTTGGTGCGCGCTATATGACGCTTGCTCATATGGGGCATAATGATATTTGTGATAGTTCTGTACCGAAACCTAAGCTTGGCGATAAAGCAGAAGAGCATGGGGGCTTAAGTGATTTTGGTAAAAAAACTATTGATGAGATGAATCTTTACGGCATGATGGTTGATATTTCCCATGTTTCTGAAAAATGTATGATGCAGGCTACCGCCTATTCTAAAGCGCCGCCGATTGCGTCACATTCATCGGTTGCAGCTCTTGCAAATCACCCCCGAAATATGACAGATGAGCAAATGAAGGCTCTTGCAAAAAAAGGCGGCGTGATGCAGGTTGTTGCCTTTGGGGGGTACGTCAAAGTTGATAAAGAGCGCAATATCCTTGTAAAGGCTTTAAGAGATACGATTGTTAAGGGTCAGGGCGCAGAGAAATGGGATTATGATCTTTATGCTAAGCTGCCGGAATATTTGCAAGCTATGGAAGCTATAGAAAAATCAAACCCAAGGGCGACGGTATCTGATTTTGTGGATCATATTGTATATGCAGTGAAGTTAATCGGAATTGACCATGTTGGAATTGCCTCTGACTTTGATGGCGGCGGCGGGGTTAAGGGCTGGGATAATGCGTCTGAAACGCCAAATATAACAAAAGAGCTTTTTAAGCGAGGCTATTCAAAAGAAGAAATTTCTAAAATTTGGAGCGGCAATATCCTCCGTTTAATGAGAGATAATGAAAAAGTTGCGGCACAATTGCAGATAGCTCGTTAAGTTAATAAATAAAATTCTATCTATTTATTTGTAGCTTCTTAAAGCTTTTGTCTTAGGTTTGTTGATGTTACTTAAAAACAAATACAAAAGACAGGTATAGATAAATGGGTTTGAAATATTATGAAGAGGTTCAGAAAACTGAACCTTACATATCCTCTTCTGAAAAAACAAGCGAGAAAACGCTTGAATATAAAAATGAGCTTGCGCGCCAGCTTGTAAAAAGATTTGGTTTTAATGCTGCTCGCAAGACCTGTATCATTCATGATTGGGAGGGTGTTTTACAGGAGGTTAATAGATTTTCTTCTCATTAATTTGCACTTTCTTCTCATTAGCTTACATTACTTAAGTCTTCTTTATTGTTGTCTTATTTGTTAGGGGCTGTAGGCTATATAAAGTTTTTTTCCTTATGGTTTAATTTATTAAAAAACAACAACGAATCTCTTGCAATTTTTATTTCTTGTTTTTTTATGTTTTTTTTTGGGGTTTTTTTAATTAAAATTCCTTGTTATCTTAAAATATTATTACGTATCTTTTTATGTGTTTTTTACTTTTAAAAAATAAATAAAGGTCTTGTAACCTTATGGTTTTTATGGGTTTTTTGAGTATTTTATTATGAAGTTGTGGCGGTTTATTTTCTCTCTTTTTTAATCTTTTTGTTATAATTGTTAATTTTCTGTAAAGCAGCTCTTGAAATTCAAGTATCTTTTGAGATAGATTAGTAAGTGAGTTCGTAACTTTCTTTAAAGT
>JADGEY010000520.1 GCA_016744185.1 Emcibacteraceae bacterium
ATACCCAAGCGCGCACACACACACCCACGCGCGCACACACACCCCCACATGCGCACACACACACACACACACACACAGCCCTAACCTTCCCATTTGCCATCGCTTGCAGCAGCAAAAGGGAACAATATGGTACACATACCCACGCGAGCACACACACACCCCCACATGCGCACACACACACACACACACGTACCTAACCTTCCCATTTGCCATCTTTTACAGCAGCAAAAAGGAACAATGTGGTACACATACCCACATGCGCGCAGAGGCGCACACACACACCCACGCGAGCACACACACACCCCCACATGCGCACACACACACACACACACAGCCCTAACCTTCCCATTTGCCAGCGCTCGCAGCAGCAAAAGGGAACAATGTGGTACACATACCCACACACACACGTACCTAACCTTCCCATTTGCCAGCGCTTGCAGCAGCAAAAGGGAACAATATGGTACACATACCCACATGCGCCACACACACACACACACACACACAGCCCTAACCTTCCCATTTGCCAGCGTTTGCAGCAGCAAAAGGGAACAATGTGGTACACACACCCCCACATGCGCACACACCCCCACGCGTACACACACACAC
>JADGEY010000521.1 GCA_016744185.1 Emcibacteraceae bacterium
AGTTAATCTAGGTCACCAACCTTATCTGAGTATAAAGGTGAGACAAGGCCTTGATATCAAGTATCTGTTGGTAACGAGAAAGTTGGATGCAAGTATGGAAATGTGAGAAGAGCAGTTTAAAGAGCTCCGAGCTGGTGTCACCATGACGATCGCAAGCCACCATAGATAGTAAGGGTTCCACGAGAAGCCCCGCCCCATCTCCATCCCCATCTCTCGCCCCTACTCCTTCCTCCAGTAACCCACATCCTTGCAAAGCATCTCTGAAAACCCGGGCGTGTCTATTTGTCCATCTGCCGTTGTGCGTTTGTGCCAGGCGTACGGCGTCCAGGCACCTAGTGGCCTGCGACCCCCGTTCACCCCGTGTCAACAACGAGGTCATGAGGTCGACGCAAGTAGCAGGCGACCGGATCTTGAAACGGAGCAACGAGTTTCCTCGAAGCAGAGCAAAAGTGTCGGAGCGAGAGAAATGGCAACTCAACCATAGTGTGTGTGTGTGTGTGTGTGTGTGTGTGTGCTTGTGTGTGTGTGGCGTGTGTGTGTGTGTGTGTGTGTGTGTGTGTGTGTGTGTGTGTGTGTGTGTGTGTGTGTGTGTGTGTGTGTGTGTG
>JADGEY010000522.1 GCA_016744185.1 Emcibacteraceae bacterium
ATATAATACACTTTGATACATCAATGCCTGATTAGTTTATTGTCAGCTTTATATTATTCAATGCGATTGTATTATTGTACTTACAGTTTTATAAAATTACTGTGATATACTCATATACATGTATAACTTGATGTGTGTGTGTGTGTGTGTGTCTGGGGTAGTATGGTGTGAGCCTTTGTCATACACACACACCCACTCACACACACTCACACTCACTACATACACATTAAAAGGTTATTGACCAAAAGTTGACCCACAAAATCACCACCAATGACTAATACTTTTGATTTAATACTTTACACTCTTTGTTTGAGTATGCTTTATAGTTTTACGCCATCTATAGCTATTGACATGTGACACTTTATGTTTAGCAGTGTATAGGTAGGTAAGTAGTTTGGTAGGTAGGTAATAAATAAGTAAGTTGGTAGTATGTTGGTAAGTAGATGGGTAGGTAGGTGGTAGGTAGAAAGATTGGAGTGTGGATTGGTGTGTGATTGGTTTAATGTCTGTCGGCTAGTCAGTAACGGAGCAAGTCAATCATTCTGTCAGTATTATAATTGACATCCGTTTACCAGATGCATGTCGATGATGCAAATCTATCTCTCT
>JADGEY010000523.1 GCA_016744185.1 Emcibacteraceae bacterium
ATAATATATATTATATATTTAAATACCATGTGCTAATATCATATTTTAATATCCCATACCAATATATCAATATAATAATAACAAAATTATTTGTATACAAACTTCATATACTATACCGTATATTATATCACTATATATATCGCCTCTAGATTGGTGTAATATGAAATACTATTATGTGAAAGGGTGCCAGAAAGCATCATTTGTCGTTTAAACACACACACACAAACACACACACACACACACACACACACACACACACACACACACACACACACATAAAACAAAGATCTCATGCCAGAATTAGTTAGATGAATTATATAATATCTTTTACGTAGTATCCACCGTAAATCAGTACCTTTATAAAAAATGACTAGCAGATCATAATAATTTATTTATTTATTTCTCTTAACTTGGTAACTTGTATTATAGACCACCTATGCATATATAAATACACATCGATCATTATTATTATAGTAAATAAACTAAAAATACTTAAAAGTGATAACTATATATTGTGATAGAGTATATGTGAGTATATATTGCGTATTAAATTGTAATGTCATAACAATGGAAAATATAAATATGAAATTGCAGACGATATATAT
>JADGEY010000524.1 GCA_016744185.1 Emcibacteraceae bacterium
ACACACACACACACACACACACACACACACACACACACACACACACACACACACACACACACACACACACACACACTGATTTATTATAAAAACAACAAACCATAGAAGTTCTTCTGAGTTGGCGATTTATTGTTCCATTCAGAGTTGGACTGAGTGATTGGCGTGCAAGAAATTCAGCCGGTATTTGTACCTCAGGAGGGAGGGAGAGTCTTTTACGAAGATCCTAGGTTGGTAGGAGGAGGAGGAGATGTTAAGTAGAGTCTAATTTGGGAGGAGGAGTTGTTAATTTGAGATTAATTTAGAGATGAAGAGAAAAAAACTAGAATTGATTAAAGAGAGTAAATAAGTTACAGAAGAATGTGTCGGTAGTAAAGATTACAATGATAATGAGGCTAATGACTATTGTTTATACATCAAAGACTACGGGCTAGTTTTGTTATAACCATGGCAACAGAGAGAAGTTGATTGCTATATGAACAAGATATCATTTGGGACTTATTCAAGTAAACGTATCATCAAACTATATTACTTGTAACCTGCATGGATATCTCTATATATCTTTATATGGCATACACTTGCTATGCCATGAATACATTATATATAAT
>JADGEY010000526.1 GCA_016744185.1 Emcibacteraceae bacterium
ATATCAGATATCTGATAAGGTGTCGTTATCGTATATTACTCAGAAGTGGTTATCTTATCATTATTATATAATGATGTAGATAATGATGATGGTGGTGATGATGATGATGATGATTGCGATGATGATGATGATGATGATGATGATATGTGATGACGATGATGATGAAGGTGATGATGATGATGATGATGGCGATGATGATAATGATGATGGTATGTGATGACGATGGTGATAGTGATTGCGAATGTGGTGATATGATGATGGTTATTATGATAATGGTGATGATGGTGATGGTGATGATAATGGAGATGATGATGATGATGGTAATGATGTATAAAATTATTTTGATTTTGGTAAAAAATAAAATATGATGATGATGATGATGTTGATGATTGTGAATGTGATGATAGTGATGATGATGATGATGATGTTAGTGATGATGATGATGATGATAATAATGTTAGTGATGATGATGATGGTGATGATGATGATGATGTTAGTGATGATGATGATGATGATGTTAGTGATGGTGAATGTGATGATGATGATGGTGAATGTGATGATAGTGATGGTGAATGTGATGATAATGATGGTGAATGTGATGATAG
>JADGEY010000527.1 GCA_016744185.1 Emcibacteraceae bacterium
CTAATGTATATCTTATATAAATTAAATTTCTTTTTTATTGCATTTTTTAGTGATTTAGTTAACCATTTATTTTCATATTCTTTATTTTTATTGTTATGAGTTTTTATTGTGGTAGATTATTTATGTATTTTTTCAAATGTTTCTATAAAAATATTATAACACTCATTGACATCTTTACATTTATAAACAGAATCCCAATTTATTTCTTGAATAGCTTTAATGAACCTATTATGGTCTAATTTATATATAATTTTTGATTTGAGAGTATTAGATTTTATCTGTTTAGGTATATTAATATTTATAAATGTTGGCATATGATCAGTTATATCTAATTCTAATATTCCTACATTAAAAGATATATTTAAATTATGTTTGAAAATATTAAAATATATTTTATCTAAAATCGAACTATTGTGTTTAGAAATTCTAGTTGGGTTAAAAAATGTATCTAAATATATTGATTTATTGCAATCTGGTGAATTATATATAACTGATAATAGAATTGTTTTAAAATTATTAATATTTACTAATATTGTTAATGTATCAACCTGTTCATTAAGTGAAAAGGTTAATTTAGATATTATTTTACATGAAAGCGTTTTTTT
>JADGEY010000529.1 GCA_016744185.1 Emcibacteraceae bacterium
AATCAATAATATTGGCGCATTCGCCGTCACGGTCGAATGCGCTCACACTATATTAGGAGCTAGATTCACTACAATAAACAGTTCACTTCTAAAATCCTTGATTCACTTTTCTGTATAATTAATAACATATATATAGAACTTAACATATATTATCCTATATTATCTTATATTATATATTATGTATATCAGTATATTATAATATAATAATATTCAAGACCTATAATAATAATATAACTTATATTCCTTATATTTATTATTGCATGTTTTTCTATAATATAGATTTTATGAGTAATCCAACTATTAATGTATAGGCTAATATAGACTATATTCTTATTTATGGGTTTAAAGTAATAATAGTAATTATTCAATATATATACATGGTATGATATATATGGTTCCCCCAAACATTTATTAATTCCACAATTGACATCCAGGTAAAGATACTTACTTACTTTTTACTTTTTTCGGTTTTAGGACCGCATGTGCGTGAGCAATCGGCAGTCCGGTGATGATTAATCAAAGGCTAGCTTAAATAGATACGTCTTTAGATGTATTTTAAAGGTTGCTGTTGTTGTGATCGTACGTATATCAGAAGGCAGAGAGT
>JADGEY010000052.1 GCA_016744185.1 Emcibacteraceae bacterium
CATCAAGAGAGAATTCCTCTTTCTTGGGTATGGAAATTCCTGCTGTTATTTCGCCTGCTGTTATTTCAGAGGGGGTTTCTGGGGGTGTATTTTTATGCAAGGGATTGTTTCTGATTTCTTTGAGCCTTTGCATGACCGTAGTATTTTGATTGGGGGTTGCATCGTTTAAACTCGAGGGGGTTGCATCATTTAAACTCGAGGGGGTTGCATCATTTAAACTCGAGGGGGTTGCATCATTTAAACTCGAATGATTATGCTGATGTTTTTTTTCATCATCTAATTGCTGTATTATTTGCTCTGAAATTTCATGAATAGCTTTTGACAAGCTTCGTAATGTAACTTGTTCTATTTCATCAGTGCCTGAAGCTTTAATCTCAGGAATTCTGTTTAAAATCTCTAAAGATTCGCCGCTAATATTAACAATTTCACCGCTTTTAGCCTGATTAACATCTTTAAGAAAACTGGGGATATTAAGAGCTTCTATTTTTTCATATGAAATTTTCAAGCTCTCTGCATCATTGTTGTTGATTAAAAACTTTGCCTTAACTTTTTCAAAAATCGAAGCTTTTATATCTTTTTCTAATGTAGATGGGTTTATTGCTTTTAAGGTCGGGGTTTTGAAAGAGCTATTGTTGATGTTTTCAGATAAGTTTTCGGAGTTCTGGCTAGCAGAGGCTGTTTTGGGTGGAATAACATCAATAGAGCCAGAAGTCTCGTAGAAGGGGTTTTTTTTATTTAGAATATCTTTTTTAAAAGGAATGTTATTATCAAGGATTGTTTCCTTCAAGGTGATGTTCTGTCTAATATGGGTTTCATCGGATGAGTTTTTATCTTTATGCAGAAGATTTGTTTCTTCTTCAATTTCATCAGGGTTTTGCGGTGCGGCATGAATAAAACTTATAACATCAGGGTTTAAAATTTTATTTTCTTTATCTTTTACAGAATTTTTTTCAAGTTTGTTTAAAGTTGTTTTAGTTACATTGTTTTTAAGTTCATTATTCTCAAATTTAGCTAATTCATAACGAAGTAAAGGGGATAGCCCGAATCTTTTTTGGATATATTTACGGTGATCTTTTGTACCATAACGAACAAGCTTTAATAGGTGGTTTTCTTCAAGGGCGCAGTTTTGTAAAATAGGGGCGGATACTTCTTCTACATCTTGGCTCAATAATTGGATAAGCTGGCTTGGCGGTGCTTTCATATTACAAAGAGCATTAGAGACTTCGCAGCGGATAGAAATATCAACATCCAAGATAAGTTCATTAAGGATTTCACGGAACATCTTATCTTGGTTCGCAGATTTCATGGGGTGTTTTTGTAGGAAAAGCCCTGCAATATGGGAAAAAAGTAATGTTTTTTCCTCTTTAGAGCCATCAAGCGCTAAATCCGATAGGTTTTTAATTCTATTGTTAAAATGAGCGCGTTTCTGCACTGGTTATTTTCCCTTTTGGCAGCTCATAAAATATATTATATAAGAATTATGCGTTAATCTTTATAATTTTTGAACAAAGAACTATTATTTAGCCAACAAATGGATAATTGATAGTGTATTTAATATTGTTACTTTTACGAACTAAAAATATTTAAATTTTTACTTTAGGAAATGATAACTTTTTTTTTGTTAATGTTCTAGTTTTTTTTAATGTTTTTTTTAAATATAATGCTTGTAAATATGAGTAAATCTGTCCTGCCTGAGTCAACCCCTCATTAACTGTATTTATTAACTATAGAGGGTTGTCTTTTTGACCAAAAAGGTTTGATGCGTAATGTTTTTATCATAATATAACAAAATATTGATATTTTATTGCGCAGGCAGGATAGTTAATATAATATTACATTTAAAAATTAAAGAATATAGCTTACGAATCGCTCTTGTTAACGAGAGTGAAGTTTTTTACATATAATTGGGAAGACGAATGGCAAATATACGTTTAGATGATATTGATCTTAAAATATTGGAAAATTTACAAGAAGAGGGACGAATGAGCAATGTTCATATGTCTGAAAAAGTTGGAATTACTGCTCCTCCTTGTTTGCGGCGTGTACGCTCTTTGGAATCTAATGGGTTTATAGAGGGTTATCATGCTGATTTAAATGCGGAAAAACTAGGCTATGGGTTAACTGTATTCGCAATGGTTGGTCTGCATAGTCAGGCGGAAGGCGATCTTCAAGCTTTTGAGACAATGGTTTCAAGCTGGTCTTTGGTGCGTGAATCTTACATGCTTAATGGTGAAATTGATTTTATTTTAAAAATTGTTGCCCATGATTTAGCTCAGTTCCAAAATTTCTTAACATCAGATTTAACGCCTGCACCAAATGTGGCGAGCGTTAAAACATCGCTTAGCATTAGATGTGGCAAGATGCTTCATGGCATTCCTGTTGATCGGTAAAAAAACATTTTAGATTATGATTGAAACGTCGTATCATATACCATCTGGGGATATTTCTTATAAAGAGAGCATTAAGAGAAGTAAGTTTATTGTTAGTATTTCTCATACGCCAGATTTAGAGGCGGTTAAGATATTTTTAGGTAAAGTTCAGGCAAAATACCCAGATGCGGGGCATCATTGCTTTGCGCATATAGCAGGCGAGCCAAAAGGCAGCCATGTGCTTGGTTTTTCAGATGATGGCGAGCCGAAAGGGACGGCGGGTAAGCCTATGCTAAACGTCCTTATAGGCAGTGGTATAGGAGAGGTCACAGCAGTTGTAACGCGGTATTTTGGCGGTATTAAACTTGGTACGGGGGGGCTGGTTCGTGCTTATGGCGGCTGCTTAAATAATGCGATGGAGCATTTAAAAACCATAGAAAAAATTCCAGAATTAAATATTATTGGTATATCAGCGTATGGTGATCAGGACGTTGTTGAGCAATTATGTCTTTCGTATAAAGTTTTAAATATTCAGAAAGAATATGAATTAAATGTGCAGTGGGATATAAAGATAGATGCCCGAGAAGCAGAAAACTTTATTGGGGAAGCTCAAAATAGAACAAGCGGAAGAGTGATATTCTCTTTTAAATAATATCCAGCTCGTTCTTAAGGTTATTTCTTAGCCTATTCTAATTGCACTTATGAGAAAATAGTCTGTGCCTTCACATTTTCCCCAAAATAAGACAGGGATTTTTGATAATTGTGCTGATAGAGCAACGCTTAGAACTTGATCAGAATGAGAATTCGAGGCTGTCCTAACAAAAGCATATTTTGCTTTAGGACAGCTAGGTGCTCCCCAGCCGCTTTTACTCACAAAGAAGTATTTTCCTGTATCTGTACGGAGAAATATGGAATCTATAGTTTTTGATTGTGTTTCTTCTGCGAAGGCAGTTGTTGGAATAGATTATTATTTGATAAGTATGAATAAAATGAAAACGTTTGCAATTGCGGCAATTAATGTTATTATTTTACGATTCATTAGGCGGGGGCGTTAAAAAAAACTGCACATCATTTAAAAGGGACGGTACATTGAATATTACAGATTTAGATTGGGGCATTATCATTGCTGTACTCACTCTGACTATGGCGATTGGTCTATGGGCGGGCAAGCGAGCGAGCAAGAATTCTTCGGAATTTTTCTTATCGGGCAGATCGATGCCTTGGTGGCTTTTGGGAATGTCGATGGTGGCGACAACATTTTCCACCGATACGCCAAATTTAGTAGCGCAGCTTACCCGTGAAAATGGAGTCTCAGGAAACTGGGTTTGGTGGGCGTTTCTTCTAACGGGAATGCTAACAACTTTTATTTATGCTAAATTATGGCGCAGGTCAGGTGTTTTTACAGATATTGAATTTTATGAATTAAGATATAGCGGTAAAGCGTCCGCTTTTTTAAGAGGCTTTCGGGCGGTTTATCTTGGGTTTTTCTTTAATGTTGCAGTTTTGGCAAGCGTCACGCTTGCAGCGATTAAATTTGGTACAGTGCTTCTGGGTCTTACGCCCATGCAGACGGTTCTTATCGCAGGAACGATAACCGTGATTTTTAGTTCTGTCGGCGGATTTTTAGGCGTTTTACTTACGGATTTTATCCTCTTTATCATTGCAATGTTTGGGGCTTTTGCGGCGGCTTATTTTTCTGTTAATCATTCAGAAGTCGGCGGATTATCTGAATTGATCTCGCATCCTGCTGTGATGGATAAAATGGATATTTTTCCAGATTTATCCGATCCTTCGGCTTATATGCCGCTTCTTTTTATCCCCCTTGCGGTACAGTGGTGGAACGTTTGGTATCCAGGGGCAGAACCAGGCGGCGGCGGTTATATTGCTCAAAGAATGCTTGCAGCTAAAAATGAAAAACATGCTCTTGGTGCGGTTTTCTTTTTTAATTTTGCTCATTATGCTCTGCGTCCTTGGCCTTGGATATTGGTCGCTCTTGCCTCTCTTATTGTGTTTCCAGACTTAGAGAGCCTGCGCACCGCTTTCCCAGATATGGATCCTGCGCTTGTTGGACATGATATGTCATATCCTGCAATGTTAACCTTTCTTCCTGCGGGGATTATGGGAATTGTTGTAGCCTCTTTAATCGCTGCCTATATTTCTACGATGTCAACGGGGCTTAACCTTGGGGCATCTTATTTGGTGAATGATCTTTATAAAAGATTCATCAATCCTGAGGCTTCTGAAAAACATATTGTCATGGTTGGGCGTATGATCATTGTTCTGATTATGGTTGCGACAGGAATTTTAGCCCCGATGCTAGAATCTGCTAAAGATGCTTTTAATATCCTGCTTTCTATTGGGGCAGGGACGGGGCTTATTTTTATTTTAAGATGGTTTTGGTGGCGCATTAATGTATGGGGTGAGGTGATGGCAATGGTGATGTCATTTGTTGTTACGGTTATATTAATGAATGATGCGTTTGATTATATTGATAATCATATGAAGCTTATTTATACGGTTTTGATCACGACAGCTTCTTGGGTGGCGACAGTTTATTTAACGCCCCGTACGTCCGATGAAAAGCTGAAAGCATTTTACGCTCATATCCATCCTTCTGGGCCGGGCTGGAATTATGTGCGAAAATTATTTTCCGATAATGGTGAAGATGTCCCTGCGAGCAATACAGGCGATATATCGGTTGGCATTCTTTGTATGTTCCTAGGCTCGGTCGTGATTTATTCGGTTCTGTTTGCTGTTGGAAGCTTCCTTTATGGTAATGATCTAACAGGCATAATCTTGTCTATCGTTGCTTTTCTTGGCGGTTTCTTTATTGCAAAAAACTGGAGCAAAGTAAGTCAGTAATTTAGATAATTATAAATAGATTTTAAATCCTCCTTATTTATCATAAAGTAAGGGGGTTTTTTTATGGTAAAATTTTAAAAGAGGGAAATAAAATGTCTAATGATAAGAAAAATAACAAGAATAATCGGCGAGATTTTTTAAAGTCTGCGGCTATTATATCCGCAGGGGCTGCGGCGGCATCTTGCACGGCAGGCAGCGCAAAGATAACGCCAAAGCGAAACCTCTATTTACCCTCAAAAAACAAGACGGTGATGGGTTTAATTGTTCCGAAAATGGACACCGTACGTATCGGGTGGATTGGTGTTGGGCGCAGGGGAACGAACTTGATGCGTCTTATGTGTAATATTGAAGGCACTGGAATAAAAGCAATTTGTGACACCGATCCCAAAGCGATTAATAGGGGGAAAGAAATATTATCCAAAGCAGGACGGGAAGAGCCAAAAATCTATACAGGCAGCGATCAGGCCTATAAAGATATGCTTGCCCGAGATGATTTGGATATTATTATGGTGGTAACGCCGTGGCGCTGGCACAGGTCTATGGCGGTTGATGCGATGAATGCGGGCAAACATGCTTTTGTAGAAGTCCCAGCGGCTTTTTCAATAGAGGAATGCTGGGATCTTGTAGATACTTCTGAAAAAAATCAGAAGAACTGCATGATGATGGAGAATTGCTGCTACAACCGTGAGGAAATGATGGTTCTGAACATGGTGCGCAGCGGCGTATTTGGCGAAATACTTCACGCCGAAGGGGCATATATCCATGAGCTGCGCTGGCAAATGAAAGATATGACAGAAGGCACAGGAAGCTGGAGAACGGACTGGCATGTAAAAGAAGGTGCAAATCTTTATCCCACTCACGGTCTTGGGCCTATTGCTCAATATATGGATATTAACCGAGGTGACCGTCTTGATTATGTAACGTCATTAAGCTCACCAGCGGCAGGGCGGGATATTTACGCCAAAGAAAATTTTGCGCCAGACCATAAACGCAATCAGCATATCTATCATGCAGGGGATATGAATACGAGTATCATCAAGACCGTAAAAGGTCGCTCTATCATGATACAGCATGATACAACAACGCCTCGCCCCTATAGCCGTCATAATCTAATTGCAGGAACGGACGGCGTTTGGGCAGGATACCCTCAGCGCATTGCTCTTGATAAAGATAACCCTCATAAAATTGGGGGTATGAGTTACCATAAATGGGATAAGGAGGTTGAAAAATACTATGCTAAGTTTGAGCATCCTTTATGGGGAAGAATGAAAGAAGAGGCAAAGAAAAACGGCGGGCATGGAGGAATGGATTTTGTGATGTTATGGCGGATTATTTACTGCCTGCGTAATGGTCTTGCTCTTGACCAAAATGTCTATGATGCAGCGGCTTGGTCGGCTCTTGTTCCGCTGAGCCTTGATTCTGTAAAAGATCGAAGCTCATCAAAAGATTTTCCTGACTTTACCCGTGGAATTTGGAAAGCCGCAAAGCCGCTAGATTTTAAAATGCTTTAAGGCAGCATGAAATTTAGCAAGATAGAATTTAAAAAGGCAGCTCTGAAAAGCTGCCTTTTATTTTTAGGGGGCGTTATTTCTCTAAATGTAGAGCATGATACATGACATGGTAGATATAATTTTGCTCGATCACACCTCTGAAAAGATAGGCAGAAGGGCCCGACGCATAAACAGGGACATCTTCCATGCTATGGCTTGCACTTGAAAAAGGAATAAGCGCGCTTTGTTTAAAATTTTTAACCGTGGTATCTGTATTTTTAAGGTCTTTGCGCCCTTTATTAATTTCTGCGCTGCTGCCTGTATAATAGCCAATAGTTGTGTAAGGAAGACCATCTTTTGCAAGATGAGCTTTATCTGTTGCCGCTTCACCTTTTTTTGAATGGGCGGAAGCATTATGGATCGCTTTTCCTAAGATCGGATTGCCCCGTCTGGAATAACCGCCCATAACAAATCCATGAGCGTGATCCGCCGTTACAATCACAAGCGTTTCTTCTGGGTTGATCATGCTCATGGATTTTTTAACAGCCTTTGAATATTCAACTGTTTCATGAAGTGCCATATAGGCATTATTGCCGTGATGGGCATGGTCAATGCGTCCCGCTTCAATGAAAAGAAAGAAGCCGCCGTCTTTATTTTGCATGATTTTGATCGCTTTTTCCGTCATTTCGGTCAAAGAAGGCTCACCATTAGCGGTTTTATCACGCACAGCTTCATATTGCATATGGCTGGGGTTAAAAAGAGCGAGAACAGGCTGCTTAGTATCATCTGGAATATTATTAAATCCTTGGTTATTCCAGACATAATGACCTTTTTTATGTTTTGCTTTCCAATCTTTGATAAGGTTTTTCCCATCAGACCTTTTGCCTTTTTTGCCTTCTGGTCCTAAATTATCTTTAGAAAAGAAATGCTGTCTGCCGCCGCCGAAAGCCAGATCAATGCCATTACCAAATTTAAAGTCAATAAATTGTTGAGCAATATCTGTACAGCCTTCTTTTTTGGCTTTCTCAGGCATTTTACTATCATCTTCCCATGAACGGTTAGGGGTATGGGCATATGATGTGGCGGGCGTTGCATGGGTTAATTTGGCGGTGGAAATCACGCCTGTTGAAAGTCCATTTTTTTCAGCAAGCTCTAAAAATGTTGAAAGGGAGCTGCTTAACGCTGTTTTGCAATCGTTAAAAATTACATTTTGAGAAACGGAAATAACGCCTGCGAGTGTTTTCTGCCCTGTCATTAGGGCAGAGGCTGTTCCGGCTGAATCGGGGGTTTGCTGGTTTGTATTATATGTTTTAACAAGGGACATATTAGGGAATTTTTCCCATCTTAGAAGATTTTCTTCCCCTGTTTTCCCTCTTAATTGACCGTCTAAGATGCGAGCAGCAGTAACTGTTCCCACGCTCATACCATCGCCAACAAAAAGAATGATATTTTTGGCTTTTTTACGGTTTGGGATAATTTTATCGTTGGCTTTAATCATTTTTTGGGCGTTTTGCACCCAGTCTGTTGGGCTTTGTTCCGCTTTGCCGCCTTGCATAGCAGATGCATCAGAAAACCCTATTGTTTTCATTCCATAATGAACAAGAGGCAGAAAGACAATTGCGACTCCTAAAATGATTTTAGAGGTTTTATCTAGCTCTTTAATGAATTTAAGTGGTGTTGTCATATTACTCTCACATTCCCTAAGCGTTATTTTTAAACGGGTGGCTTTGAGGGTGCATTTTAATGTGAAAATTTTTAAAAGGCTAGATAAAATATAACTTTACGGCAAACATGTATAAAGGCAGCTTTTAAAATCTGCCTTTATCTATAATTTTGCCAATAATCTCATTATTGAGAATTGAATCTAAACCCGTTCAATGATGACCGCAATACCTTGCCCTACGCCAATACACATCGTGCAAAGGGCGTATCTTCCGCCTCTTCTATGAAGCTGATATGTCGCTGTTGTGATCAGCCTTGCGCCCGACATTCCAAGAGGATGCCCAAGGGCGATTGCGCCGCCGTAACGGTTTACATGTCCTGCATCATCTTCAATGCCCAAATCACGCAGGACGGCAAGACCCTGTGATGCAAAAGCTTCGTTAAGTTCAATCACGTCCATTTGGTCTATGGTAAGCCCTGTCATTTTCAGAACTTTACGGGACGCAGGCGCAGGACCAAATCCCATGATGCGTGGCTCTAGCCCAACGGTTGCCATGGCAAGGATTTTAGCTTTTGGGGTAAGCCCATGTTCTTTTATGCCTTTTTCAGAAGCAAGCAGAAGAGCGCAGGCCCCATCATTAACGCCCGAAGCATTGCCAGCGGTAACAGAGCCGCCTTCTCTAAAGGGCGCACGCAGTTTTGCAAGCGTTTCAAGCGGGGACGCTCTTAAATGTTCATCATGAGAGAAAATGATCGGATCAGTTTTCCTCTGGGGAATGGTTACAGGGATAATTTCTTCTGCAAAGATGCCGCTTTTTTGAGCTTCTAAAGCCCGCCTTTGGGATTCGCAGGCAAATCTATCTTGGTCTAGGCGAGAGATGTTAAAATCTTCCGCTACATTTTCAGCCGTTTCAGGCATAGAATCTGTACCATATTGTTTATGCATTAATTTATTAACAAACCGCCAGCCTATTGTTGTGTCGTAAATTTCAGCTTGGCGGGAAAAAGCACTTGTTGCTTTGCCTTGGACAAAGGGCGCTCGTGACATATTCTCCACGCCGCCTGCAATCATTAGATCAGCCTCCCCCGCTTTAATCGCCCGTGCCGCTTGCCCCGTAGCGTCCATGCCAGAACCACAAAGGCGGTTAATGGTTGTGCCTGAAATAGTCACAGGAAGCCCCGCAAGAAGCGATGACATATGCGCCACATTACGGTTGTCTTCACCCGCTTGGTTGGCGCAGCCATAAACCACATCGTCTATTTTTGTCCAGTCCACATCTGGGTTTCTTTCCATTAGGGCTTTCATGGGAATAGCGCCAAGATCATCGGCTCTAACAGATGATAATGTACCGCCGTAGCGTCCAATAGGGGTGCGGATTGCATCGCAAATAAAAGCGTCAGTCATAGGGGGTCTCCTTAAATATTATTTTTTGAACAGGCTTATGCCCGAATTTAAATGTCTTCTAAATAGAGGCGCAAAGCGGTAGCGTTCTTCGCCGTAAAATGTATTTAAGGACAGCAGAACATCATGAATATGATCCAGTCCAATCAATTCCGCCCATGCCATCGGGCCTATGGGATAATTTACGCCGTTTTTCATTGCCGTATCCACAGCCTGCGCCGTTCCTACGCCTTGATAGACCGCATCAGCCCCTTCGCTGCCGAGCATTACGGCAAGGCGCATGGTAATGAGAGCAGGGCAATCATCGATCACCGATACTTTCTTGCCAAGGGCTTGGAAGAAAGCAGTCATCATATTTAAAATTTCATCAGAAACTTGATCGCCCTTAGCGATGGCAATTCTTGTTGCTTTTTCATAGTCAAGAGCAAGGTCAAAAACCACAACCTGCTCGCCTGATTCTTTCGTTAATTCGGTAGCGGTCATGCCATTGGAAAGCAGTAAGAATGAATCTTCAATTTGAAAGCCATTGGTTTCTTCGTCTGCCCAGTGGTTAACTTTAATGCCCGCACCCTTTGCAAGTTTTACCAAGGGGCGCAGAAGCGGATGATCTCCTAGAAAATTAACTTCTTTTATGGAGAAGCTTTGCGGCTCTGCTGTAGCAGGTTCAGGCTTTACGGCATTTTCTGAATAATCATAATATCCATGACCTGATTTACGTCCGAAACGTCCTGCGGCAACTTGTTCTTGCTGGATAAGAGAGGGGCGGTAACGGGGATCTTCAAAATAGGCGTGATAGACAGATTTTGTAACAGAAAAATTAATGTCATTACCGATAAGATCCATTAATTCAAAAGGCCCCATTCGAAATCCGCCCGCTTCCCTCATGCAAGCATCTACCGTTGCCATATCTGCGCCGCCTTCGGTCACAATGCGCAGGGCTTCTGCGTAAAAGGGGCGGGCAACTCTATTGACGATGAAACCCGGAGTTGATTTTGTATAAACAGCTTTCTTGCCCCATGAAACGGCTGTATCAAAAGTGGTTTTGGCGGCTTTATCACAGGAGACAAGACCTTTAACAACTTCTACAAGCTTCATAAGAGGGGCAGGGTTGAAAAAATGCATTCCAACCATTTGCTCAGGGCGTTTTAATCGAGCGGCAATTTCAGTGATGGAAATAGAAGAGGTGTTCGATGCAAGGATCGCATCATCTGCTAATATTTCTTCTAAAGAGGCAAAGAGAGAGCGTTTGATGTCAAGATTCTCAATAATCGCCTCGATCACAAGTTTGGCAGGGGCTAAATCTTCTAGTTTTTCAGCTTTATGAATGCGGCTCATGGCAGCGGCTCTTTCATCCTCGCTCATACGTCCTTTTTCGGCGCTGCGGGCAAGGAACTTTCCGATGTCAGCGATGCCTTTTTCTATAGCTTCGCTAGAGGTATCATAAAGATAAACTTCATGACCTGCGACAGCTGCGACCTGCACAATACCTGCGCCCATTGTTCCTGCGCCGATAACGGCGATTGCTGCTGAAGGGGGTAATGCTGAAGACATAATGCTCTGACCTTATATTAAATGTAAAATCTATTTTTAATCAATGATTAATTTATTTGCCAGTTATTTTTTATTGTCCAGTGAATTTAGGTTCACGTTTATGAAGAAACGCATCAACACCTTCTTTATAATCTTCACAATATCCAGCTTCTCTTTGGTATGAGCTTTCAAGATCAAGCTGTTGGTCTAAATTATGATCAAAGGAGGCTCTGATCGCTTTTTTAATCAGGGCAAGACCTTTGGTCGGCTGGGAGGTGAAATATGCTGCGAGTTTGAGGGCTTCTTCTTGCAGTAAATCATCTTCTACCGCTTTATAAATCATGCCCCAATTTTCAGCTTTTTCAGCCATTATAGGCTCGCCCGTCAGCGTGATCGCTAGGGCGCGCGCCGTTCCAATTAGGCGGGGTAGACTGTAAGTTCCGCCGCTATCAGGAATCAGCCCAAGGCGGCAGAAAGCTTGAATAAATTTAGCGGATTTTGCAGCAAAAACAATATCACAAGCAAAAGCAATATTTGCGCCCGCACCAGCCGCTACGCCGTTCACAGCGCAAATAACAGGCATGGGCAGGGACGTAATGCGCCGAATAAGCGGATTGTAATTCTGATCTGTAGATTCTGAAAGATCACGGGGCTTGGCAGCTGGTTTTACCGCGCGGTCATTTAAATCTTGCCCTGCGCAAAAACCTCTGCCTGATCCTGTAATATACAGGCACCTTACGCTGCCATCTTGATCAATCATGTCAAAAGCACTGCGAATTTCTTCATGCATTTGACCTGTGAAACTATTGAGGCGATCAGGGCGGTTTAAGGTAAGGCTTGCAAGATTTTTTTCGATATTAAATATAATTGTCTCAAATTTCATAGGAAACCTCTTTTTGCTTGAATCGACCAACCGTTCGGGTTATTAATTTACAGGAAGGTTCATAACAGTCAAGAAGATTCAGTTTTAGATCTGTATTTTTGCTGAGCTGTTCTTATATTTTTTGCCGTCCTTATATTTTTTTGGAGAAACCTTATGTCAGATTCTAGTTTATTCATGCGTCATCAAGAAACATTAAAGCGGGCGGTACAGGCCTCTAAAGACAGAGACTATTGGACAGCTTATCCTGAAATGCCAAGCCCTCGCATTTACGGCGAGACTGCCCAAAAAGACGGGGAGCGGGCATTTAAAGCACGGCTTAATAAGAAATTTGAATTAGGGCAGGGCTTGGAAGATAAAGAAGTCGGGGCTGAAAAGTCTCCTTATGGGTTTGATTTAGGCATTCGCTATAGTGCGTCCAACCTTGATGAGCTAATCGATGATGTAGAAGATTGCCGCATGGACTGGGCGAAAGCATCTCCTGAGACGAGAGCAGGGATTTGCCTTGAGATTTTAGACCGTATTAATAAACGCTCTTTTGAGATCGCTTTTTCCGTCATGCATACAACGGGACAGGCTTTTATGATGGCATTTCAAGCGGGCGGGCCCCATGCGCAGGATAGAGGGCTTGAAGCCCTCGCCTATGCTTTTGATGATATGAAGCGTACCGCACCGACATCTTTATGGACAAAGCCGCAGGGCAAGCGTGACCCTATTGTCATGGAAAAGAAATTTAATATTGTGCCTCGGGGTATTGGGCTTGTGGTCGGCTGTTCAACTTTCCCAACATGGAATAGTTACCCTGGTTTATTTGCAAATCTTGTCACAGGGAACGCTGTGATTATGAAGCCTCATCCTATGGCTATTCTTCCCGCAGCTATTACCGTGGAAATTGCCCGTGACGTTCTGGGGGAAGAGGGATTTGATAAAAATATCGTAACGCTTCTTGCCGATAGCGTAGATGCGCCTATTACGAAAGAGATTGCACTGCGTTCTGAAGTTAAGTTGATTGATTTTACAGGAAGCTCATTTTTTGGAAATTGGCTTGAAGAAAATGCAAGGCAGGCTCTGGTCTATACAGAAAAAGCAGGCGTTAACTGTGTGGTCATTGACAGCACAGATAATTTTAGAGGCATGACCAGCAATCTTGCTTTCACGCTGAGCCTTTATTCGGGTCAAATGTGTACTACGCCGCAGAATATTTTTATTCCAGAAGGCGGCATTGAAACAGATGAAGGACATAAGTCTTTTGATGAAGTGGCGGGCGGCATTGCTTTTGCCATGGAAAAACTTTTAGGGGACGATGAGCGAGCTGGGCATATCCTTGGAGCGATTCAGTCGGAAGCAACATTAGAGCGGCTTGAAAAAATAAGTGCAGGGGATAACGTCATTGCAGCTTCCCGAAAAATTGAGAGTGAAATATTTAAGGGTGCTATAATTAGAACGCCCGTTCTTTTAAAGGCTGTGGATGAAAAATCTTATAATGAAGAATTATTTGGTCCAATTTCATTTTTTGTCGCTACTAAAAATACAGATGCAAGCCTTGATACGGTAATGGCAAGCGTGATTAATAATGGGGCTATTTCATTTGGTATTTATTCAACATCAGATGAGGTTTTAGATGATGCAGAAGATATGGCATGCCGCGCAGGGGTCGCAGTTTCCTTTAATCTTTGCGGCGGGGTTTACGTTAATCAGACTGCGGCCTTTAGTGATTTTCATGCGACAGGCGCAAATCCTGCTGCAAATGCTGCTTTATCTGATACCGCTTACGTCTCGAATAGATATAGAATTGTGCAATCAAGACGGCACAAATAACGATCATTTTTGATCTTAAGAATAAAAAAGCCTGTTCTTATTCATTGAACGGGCTTTTTTATTCTATAAACTGATTGACGAGTTTGTTAAAATCTCGCAAAATAAGAAAATGAATAGTAAAAGGCATAATGATGAATAAAGAAACAGTAGGCGGCACAATTCTTAAATTAGTGCTTTTATCTTTTGTCGTTGGCATGATGTTAAAACTCTTTAATATTAGCCCTATGGGTTTTTTAGAAATCATTCCAAATGCAATTGGCAGGTTTTTTGAATTGGTTAAAAAAATACTTTCTTGGAGCAGCGATTATATTTTTATTGGGGCGGTTATTGTCGTTCCAGCCTATATTATTTTGAATATTGGGAATATCATGCGCTATCTAAAGCGTAAAAAATCATAAAATAAAGGATTTTACTATGGGACTTAAAAATACGGATCACTCTTATGGCTGGGTTGCAAAATTATTTCATTGGGGCATGTTTTTAATGATTGCAGGCATGATGTATGTGGGATTTAATCTAGAAGATCTGAAAATATATGACGTTCATAAGTCTTTCGGGCTTTTAATTTTGATGCTGGTGGTTTTAAGAATTATTTGGAAGATTAAAGACCCTGCTCCTCTGATGCCGAAAAGCGTGACAAACCTTCAAAGTAAAGCGGCTCATGCCATTCATTATTTATTTTATGCGATTATGATTGCATTTCCTGTGTCGGGCGCTGTGATGTCTTTGGCTGGGGGGCGTGATGTGCCATTCTTTGGTCTTTTTACAATTGAAAAATTTGCAGAAAAAGATAAAGTTCTTGCTGGGATTGCTCATGAAACTCATGAGATTTTAGG
>JADGEY010000530.1 GCA_016744185.1 Emcibacteraceae bacterium
GGTGTATATTGTAATTGTGCGATTGTGTGGGTGCGTGTATCTCCGTGTATCAACAAATCCGGATGCAGTGTGGGCGTTGGGAGAGCATTACGTTAGCAGAGCGTTTGTTTATGCGTGTGATCATTTCATATCATAAGCGTGGTTATGATACAGATGTGTGCGGGTGTGTGTGGGTTTTTGAGTGGCGACGCGCACCGTGAGTGTGCGGTTTTGTGTGCAGCGGTACGGGTTGGTGTAAATACATATATATGGGCGTCTGTGTGTGGATATATATGTGTGTGTGATGAAGAGAGAAAGTGTGTGTGAGTGTGGGTTAGATAGTATGTGTGGGTGTGGGTGTGTATATGTGTTTATGTGTGTGTGTGTGTGTGTGTGTGTGTGTGTGTGTGTGTGTGTGTGTGTGTGAAAGAGTGTACCATACGTACGCACCACCCGTAACCAAGCAACGGAACAAAAATACTGTTTGCGAGTTCAGATGGAGAGTCACTGGAACTGGTTATTGTTATTGGAAGAAGAAGAAGAAGAAGAATTGGACCGTAGTACAGTTAAACATACATTTACGTTAATTAACTACCGCTATGTGGCCATAATATATATATATATA
>JADGEY010000531.1 GCA_016744185.1 Emcibacteraceae bacterium
ACACACACACACACACACACACACACACACATACACCTACACACACACACCACACACACACACACACACACACACACCACACACACACACACACACACACACACACACACACCTACCACACACACACACACACACACACACACACACACACACACACACACACAGACTCTTGGTGATTCCGCAATAAAGAATACTCAAGTTTTGTCAACAAAAGATAATGACCTTTGGGACTGGAAATTGATATCAAGTTTATTGAAGGTTACGTAATGTTATGTAATGTTATGTAATGTCATGTTGGGGGCTTATTTTAGGGCTTATGTTGGAGGCTTATGTTAGGGTCTTATGTAATCTCATTATCGATCATTTATTAATATTTAATATTTTACAGTGGCCAGATGAAACAATGAAATATCTCCAAGATCCTACGATGATAAGGTCTCTCTCTCTCTCTCTCTCTCTCTCTCTCTCTCTCTCTCTCTCTCTCTCTCTCTCTCTCTCCCCCCCCCCTCTCCCCCCTCCCCCCCCTCTCTCTCTCTCTCTCTCTCTCTCTCTCTCTCTCTCTCTCTCTCTCTCTCTCTCTCTCTCTCTCTCTCTCTCT
>JADGEY010000532.1 GCA_016744185.1 Emcibacteraceae bacterium
TATATAAGTCACGATAGTAATACAGGTTCAAAGGTTTCATAAAATAATATTATATGAAGCTAACATTCATAATGTAAATTCCCTTTCCAATAAACTATTCATTCATTCATTCATAATGTAGAATATATAATAGATTCATCGAATAATCATTTGACTATTTTAATAACTATATTAATCCGAATCAACTCCAAGAACCAGCAAGCTTAGTCAATATGTTTTATAGTTACATGGATATTCCATATAAGGTTGTTCATAGATATTAGGGTATAGTACAATCCAAGTCTAAAATATATTTAAATAGATACACCATCCAGTGAACCGTATACATTATAAATATGTATATTCACTGTAAATCATATCAAATGCTTCACTATTATATTTAGTCCTTATACGAGGCCCTCTGATCATTCGTGTTTTATATTTTTAATCAACATTTTGAAAAGTATATGTTAATGTGACAAAACTATAAATGAATGTTTATAAATAAATTGTATCACGTGTATAATATTGCATGTTTAGTGTATTATTGTGTGTGTGTGTGTGTGTGTGTGTGTGTGTGTGTGTGTGTGTGTGTGTGTGTGTGTGTGTGTGTGTGTGTGTGTG
>JADGEY010000533.1 GCA_016744185.1 Emcibacteraceae bacterium
TTTGGTGGAGCATGATAATATGATGAGGAGCAGGCAAAGCAGTAGTGATGGTGGTTGTGGTGGTGGTTGTGGTGGTGGTGGTGGTGGTTGTGGTAGTGGTGGTGGTGGTGGTTGTGGTGGTGGTGGTTGTGGTGGTTGTGGTGGTTGTGGTAATTATATGAGATCAATTGTACCGTTATGCATATACGGTGATGATGGTGCTAGAGTGATGCTGATGATGGGGAATATGGTGATGATAGTGATGATGATGATGATGATGATGATGATGATGATGGTGATGATGATGACGATGATGATGGACTAGACAATTGAATCGACTATATCGATCACTCTCTACCTCTCTCTTCACGTCTAGAACCATGTTGGCGTGTCTTAACCCCAATCTATTGGTAATCCATAGATGTATTTACATATCTAAAGTAACCGTCCGACGCAAAACAATTTAAATTCCGACTATATATTCAGTAACACGTAATTGCGCTATTTAATGCTTTACATTACATAATAGCTCGTATCATTACTTATGTTAAGCAACAGTACTGTTTAATTATATCTAGGAACTCTGATAATATTATTATTGCATACAATAACATATATAAACTC
>JADGEY010000534.1 GCA_016744185.1 Emcibacteraceae bacterium
CATCATCATCATCATCATCATCATCATCATCGTCATTTTCATTATGTGTATGTATGTTTTTGTTTGTATGTAAGTGTGTGAGAGTGAGAGTGTGTGTGAGAGTGTATATGTGTATTTGTGTGTGTGAGACTTTGTATGTATATCGTTGTATGCATTTGTATGTGTGTATGTGTTTATGTGTGTATGTGTGAGTGTGTGTATGTGTGTGTGAGAGTGTGTGTGTGAGTGAATTTGTGTGTTTGTATGAGTGTGTGTATGTATGTATGGGTGTGTGTTTGTGTATGTGTGAGTGTATGTATGTATATATATATAATATAATGGTAACGTTAACGCATGACTCATTGTTTAGGTCACGTGGGATTATGAGTCACTACTCAACGATAATATGTTTCTATTATCAGTGCCACGTACACTGTACGACAATGAACTATGTACACTGTACGCCGTACATTCTACAATGTTCAGTATGCGAAATACAGTGTGGTACCTCGCTTGCAGTATAATATGTGCTATGTACATGATATCTAGATAATATCATCATCATCATTACAATCACCATTATCGCCATCGCCATCATCATCATCATCATCATCATCATCATC
>JADGEY010000535.1 GCA_016744185.1 Emcibacteraceae bacterium
GGTATATGCCACACACATTTTAATCACATTGTATTTAGATTACCATAAGCGATCAATCACGTGTACAATATATATATATTGTACATATGTGGGACATTTCACTGTACACACCTTATACATACCGTATATCCAGGGTAATTCTGATGGTACTAGCATTATTATTAGTATTATTTATAACAATAATAGGTAATCTATTGAATGTGTGTGTGTGTGTGTGTGTGTGTGAATGTGGCTAGGTTTAGTAGCGCTAAGTAAGTGGAGTGGTGTTATAATTTATTTATAACAGACTGTGACCTATTGGAGTGATGATTGCATTGTATGAGTGATGGTGCGAGTGTGTACGCATGTGTATCTGTGCGTAAGTGTGCGAGTTTGTATATGCATGCATACATATGTGTGTGAGTGTGTGTATGCATGTATGTGAGTGTGTCTTGCGTACGTATGCGATTGTGTGTATATATATAAATGTGTATGTGTGAATGTATGTATGTTTGTGTGTTCATATATGTATGTTTGTGTGTATGTGTATGTATGTATATGTATGTTTATGTGTACATGTATGTACGTGTTTGTGCAAGTATGTGTACGTGTATGTACATGTA
>JADGEY010000536.1 GCA_016744185.1 Emcibacteraceae bacterium
GTGTACAGTTAACACACACTGTACATTGTACAGTGTACAATAAACTCTAAAGAGATTATCTTCAAAACATATGAAGCCAAATAATACCAGGATTATAATTATTCTTGATATGGGGTCAAAGGTCAAATCAAAGGTTAAAGGTTAAACGTGTATGCCTGTATATGCGAGGGGTTTAGCGAGTGGGGTTTTTAGGACTGAATGTAAGGGGGTTAAGGGGGTTTTCTAGGGTTTATGTGTGTGTGTGTGTGTGTGTGTGTGTGTGTGTGTGTGTGTGTGTGTGTGTGTGTGTGTGTGCGTGCGTGCGTGTGTGTGTGTGTGTGTGTGTGTGTGTGTGTGTGTGTGTGTGTGTGCGCGTGCGTGCGTTTGTGTGTGTGTGTGTGTGTAGTTTATAATCCTGTGTGTTTATGTGTTCAGTTTATAATCCTTCATAAATCCACACACACACTAATGGTGGATAACTACTAGTACAATACATGTATAATATTGTCAACTGATATAATTGTTAAGTAATGTATAGTACTACACAAATCATATAACAAATTAGATATAAATATATGTATATGTATATGCACCTGTGTGTGTGTACACATACATATACAT
>JADGEY010000537.1 GCA_016744185.1 Emcibacteraceae bacterium
GAGGATAAAGGTGAGGATAAAGGTGAGGATAAAGGTGAGGATAAAGGTGAAGATAAAGGTGAAGATAAAGGTGAAGATAAAGGTGAGGATAAAGGTGAGGATAAAGGTGAGGATAGGACTATTGAGAAATTGTGGCTAAAATAATGATTAAGATGAGGAAATGAGATAAATGAATAAAAATAAGATAAATTAATACAAATGAGAAAATGAGATGAGGAATGGTGAACGATTGAGATGAACTAATACAGATGAGGACATTTGATGAATGAATAAAGATGAGGAAATGAGATGTTGAGGTGAATGAATAAAGATGAGGAAATGAGATTGTTAAAATTACCTCATCGATGAAAACGTGAGAGAAATGTCCATTATTGAGAACTTCGTGAACGTTGATGGCACTAGAACAAGTTGTCACAATAATTCTTCTCATTAAGCAATAAGTATCATAGTTTGAATATAATTTAATCTTCTCGGGCACTTTCTGTAGGCCGTGAATTGTGTGTGAGTGTGTGTGTGTGAGTGTAATGTGTGTGTGTGTGTGTGTGTGTGTGTGTGTGTGTAATGTGTGTGTTTTGTGAGTGTGTGTGTGTGTTTGTGTGTGT
>JADGEY010000538.1 GCA_016744185.1 Emcibacteraceae bacterium
TGTGTGTGTGTGTGTGTGTGTGTGTGTGTGTGTGTGTGTGTGTGTGTGTGTGATAGTGTGTGTGGATTATTATATGGGTGTTAGTATGATCTACATGCCATTCTAGGCAATCTAACGCATCTTCGTGAATAATCTTTTTCTTCTTTCGAGTTTTACTGATAGGTTGTCCTTGGTCATCAACAATAAAATCATCTACATCTGAAGAGAGGGAGAGCGATTGTGAGATAGAGATAGTGAGAGATTGATAGAAAGTAAGCTAGGAAGATGGATATGGGAGTAAGAATATGAAGAGAATGAAATGGATGAAGATTATATAAACTTATGGTATATACTTAAACTTATGGTTTATAAACTGAAACACATGTGTACATGAATGGACAACTATGGACGCGTATGTGAACTAGACACACATATGGACGCGCGTTTTTAACTAGACACACATATGGACATGTAAGCTTGTAAGCCTTTCTAAACGTGAATATGGACGCGCGTTTCCAAGCTACACACTAGTAAAGATGCCCATATGGACGAGCGTTTCCAAGCTACACACTAGTAAAGATGCCCATATACACACGCGTTTCCAAGCTACACACTAGTAGAG
>JADGEY010000539.1 GCA_016744185.1 Emcibacteraceae bacterium
GTGTGTGGGTGTGGGTGTTTGTGGGTGTGGGTGTGTGTATTGGTTTGTATATGTGTGAGTGTATATGTATGTGTGTGGGTGTGTGTGTGTGTGTGTGAAGGTGTGTGGGTATGTGTATGTGTGTGTTGGTGTGTGGGTGTGGGTGGTATGTGTAGTGTGTGTGGGTGTGGGTGTTTGTGGGTGTGGGTGTGTGTATTGGTTTGTATATGTGTGAGTGTATGTGTATGTGTGTGAGTGTGTGTGGGTGTGTGTGTGTGTGTGTGAAGGTGTGTGGGTATGTGTATGTGTGTGTTTGTGTGTGGGTGTGGGTGTGTGAGTGGGTGTATGTGGGTGTGTGAGTGTGGGTGTGTGTGTGTGTGTGTGGGTGGGTGTGGGTGTGTGGGTGTGAGTGTGGGCTTGTGAGAGAGAAAGTGTTTGTGTGTGTGTGTGTGTGTGTGTGAGTGGGTGTGTGTGTATGTGTGGGTGTGTGTGTTTGTGTGTGGGTGTGTGAAGGTGTGTGTGGGTATGTGTATGTGTGTGTGGGTGTGTGAAGGTGTGTGTGGGTATGTGTATGTGTGTGTTTGTGAGAGAGAATGTGTATGTGAGTGTGTGTATGGG
>JADGEY010000053.1 GCA_016744185.1 Emcibacteraceae bacterium
GTCCCTATTAATCCAAATAAAAGTGCCAACCGATTTTTCCACTTAGTACGCTTTTTTTCTTTACTTGCCTTCTCAGCTTTGGCTATTAGCAATTTTTCACTTGTTGTTAATTTATTATAAAAATCAATAACAGATTTAAGGTGTTCTTTTTCAATTTCATCATAGATATCATGACGGTTTCTTCTATCTTCCCGAGATGACGCAATTAGTTTTGATATTTGAAGAAGTTTGGATTTAATATCTAAATACTCTGGAAAGAGTTCAATAATTAAACTAGCTTCAAAAGTATCCTCAATTTTAGCAATATGTGCATCAACATAAAATATTATAGCATCTATGGCATCATGTTCCGCCTTGACTGCACATTCTTTAGCTTCAATCAAATGTGTTCGAAAACTATTTGGATCTTTTGAATAATCTGGATGCAAGTACACTTTTAAAACATCAACCATTTTGCGCCCACCATATCGCAATTCATTAATTGAAGCTTCAACAATTTCTCGTCTAATTCGTTCTGCACTCTTTATTCTATTTTCAGACTTGTCCCAACTTTCAATTATCTGCTGTAAAAGCATTTTTATTCCGTCATCATTGGAACACCCCATGATAATACCTTCTTAAAAATTAAAACGAACTCTGTACCCAAAGAAATTAGGTGTTATTGATATTTTGTAATAAAGGCTTCGCACTCTTTATCTAAATTGTCTCGAGATAAAACAGCACCTTTTTGTAAAGCAACATTACCCCTAGCAGGTCTTGTACCAGCCTTTAAGGCAATTGCAGATAATTCTAAATAATATTGCTCTTTAGAAAAGGGCTTATTTGAAATAAATATATTTTTGAGAAAACTGAACATCTCCCCCCTCCTTTCTTTTTCTAAAATTTTTTTCAGCCAATAATTCATTATTTTTAGATATTATTATTATACTGAAAGCTCTATGTAAGTCATTGATTTAGAATCAAAATTAGCTATTTTGCTGTATATATTAATGGCTTAAGCATGGTTTAATATAGCACAATTGACAGCATATGCCATAAAAAAAACTAAAATGCAAGTGCTGAATTAAATTTAAATCTGTGAACATATAGATATACTACTATTATTCAATTAATCAAAAGACAATAAATGAAGCAAATTTTAAGATAGTCTAGTCAAATGACAGAGCTCCCTAGGCTCTAATAAATTTCTAAGAAAGTGAAAAATTATTCAAGAAATTATAAAAAAGATGATTCTTTTGTAATTTTTGGGGAAAATAATGTATCTTTCAAATAATAAAATAATCAGTGGTTCTTGAATCCAAAGCAGACGTTATCATAATGCTTTCTAGATTTAAGGTCATGCCGATTATTTTCTTTAATGGTGCTATATTTTTTTAAGAGAATGAATATATGAAAAAAGTTAGAATTAAGTTAATTGCATTCGGGTATCTTCCATTGGAATTTCAACCCAAAAAAGTAGAGGAATGGAAGTCTTCAACTTTTGAAGTTATAGATAAAATCGATACGTTTTCTTTGGAAGGTAATTCTGATTCAGTTAATTGGACATTCTCTGATTGCCTTATTAAGGAACACTTTACCGGTGATTATGACGCAGATTTCGTGATCGCACTGGTCAATGTTCCTATTGAGGAGGATTACTACACTCGTGTTTTAGGCGATAACCAAATTGTTTTTACTTTCCATGAAGTCAATGAAATATTAGAGCGTTACAATATCCCGCTTGAAAATATCATTTATAGGCTTTTATATGCTTATACACTTGTATACCGTGGAGGCAGAAATCAAATTCCTAATTTTTCTGAGTTTTCCAGCTTTACGCATGATGAAACTCGTGGTTGTCTCTTTGACATGAATGGCATAAAAACTGATTTGGCTATGGCTTGCCATAAACCTAAAATCTGCGATGAATGCTCAGAGAAATTAAAGCGTAAACAAGTTTCTCATTCCTATATTCATTCTACTCAAAAAGATATTAAACGTATTAAGAAAGATTTGTATTATCGGATTCTTAGTTCTGTAAAAAGAAAACCTATTTTTTCATTATTTTTATCTAGTTTATTTGCAATATTATTAGGCGTTCTAAGTTCAGTTATTGGCTCATTCCTTATTTGATATCCGAAAAAAATTAAAGATATAAATATAATAAAAGCCTTAATGGTCTTGGAGACTATTCCGACTAATAAGCACCCGACACAGCCCTTAGGTAATATATGAGGGAGTGTTGATCATTTTACAATTTTTTAAGACGGGCTTTAAGGTCATCTATAACGTCTGGAATGAGGGTAAGGTTTTTTTCTTCTGTTTTTAAAATTGTCTTAAACATGTTTTTTTTGATGGCGTTAATATTAATTTCTATGGGGATATTTTCCATTATGATTTGGTTATGTACCATGTCAATCAGGCGTTCTGCTCCGTTTAGCCGCCCCCATAGATAGTCATTCTCTCTGTCGGCTTGATTGAAAAATGCTCCAAAGTTATTCATGTCTGCGCCTCTTAGGGGCATTTCATCTTTGTGTTTTTTTAATATAGAGGCATCATTCGGGCTTATTCTATTGACGAGAATTTCATTAAATTCACCAAGATCCTGCGTTCCCATAATAGAAAAACTAGCCCCATCCCAAAAAGCAAACCCTAGATAGCTAATGATTAGATCATGAGCGGTATTTTTTTGTTTCCCTCTGTCCTGCGCCTGATTATTTTGCCAAGAATGGTGGTTTTGCATAGCGATAAGCCTGTCGCAGGCCCGTCTGGTCGTTTCAAGGTTTATGCGCTTACCCAGAAGTTCTAAAAGCTCTTGAAGGTTATTTTTTGCAGGTTTTAAATGCTGCCAGTTTTCTTCTTGGCTGATTTTTTCATTTAAAGGGAGCTTTAGGAGGTCATGAAAAATATTTGTAATTTTTTTCTTAAAGGTTTTATCAATAGATTTTGCAATAAAATCTTCATCTGTTTGCCCCAGAACATCATAAAAACCTGCTTTTAATTCATCAAGCTTTTCAGAATCCTTTACGCTGTCGCTATATTGTTTATTAAGCTCTTGGATGATAAATTGAATGCGCCTTCTTTGATATTTAATGTCAAATAGATAGAGAAACTCTGCCCAAATAGGAATGGTTTCGGCTTCTGGGGGCTTAAAGCTTAATTTTTTAATCCAGCTGCGAAGTCCTGAACGTGTTTCTTCTCGGCTGTTTGAGCTGCCCTCTAAATATTGATAAAATTCTTGGACGTTAAAGCCTGTTTGAAGGGCCCAGCAATTTATCAGGGTAAAGAGCTTTTTACGCATGGCACCGCCGTCAGAATAGCCGCAAATATTTCCCAAAATAGTGGTTAAATGAGCTGCGGTACTACGAATTTTTAATTTTGCGTAAGTTTCAAATGAAAAACCCGATTCTTTAATTGTCTTTACATTAATCAGCATGCGCCAATAGGTCATATCTTCTTCATTTGTGATCTGTTCGAGCCTTTCGCCCGCAATATCTTTAACAAGTCTTTCTACATTTGGTTTTAAAGATTCAATAACGGCTTTAATGGTTCTAACTTCAGAATTATGATTAGAAATATTGATTAAATCATCTGTCATCGGCTCATTACGGGGAATATCTGAAAGTGCGGCTTTAATGGTATTAAATATTTTTGGTACCTTGCCATCGGGGCGAAAAGATTGTGGTGTAGGGTTCGGGTCAATATAAAGAATTCGGCGGTCAACTTTACGAAATGCAGGGCGGTTGAAAATGGCATTGATCGCTTGTCCAAAGGGTTTGTTATTTAAAATTGCCCCATCAATAAAGCTTGTCATCATAGGGTCAAATCCTGCTGCCCTATATTTTTTAAAGTTTTTTGCGATAAATTTTTCTTTATTAACCCACCATTCTCCTTTGTTTTTTAAATATTCATCAACTTCTTTTAATTGGACAGGGGGAAATGCCCCGGGAAAGCAGGCGGTCGCGCGTGAAGCAAAAGTAAGCCCAGGAATATTAGAAAGAGTAAAGTCACTTTGCATTTTATCTGATGGTTTTGCTGATTTATTATAATAGCTAAAGGTCAGTTTATGGCGGTGTTCTTGTTCATAAATATATTTTGGATCATTTAGGCTAAGACAATGATCAAAGCCATAATAATCGGTGAGAGTTACAAAAAGCTCTAGCCTATGACCATTGGGTAAAAGAGAATGATGGGCTGGATCAGACTTTTTCTTTGTTTCCATATTTTCAAGACCTTTGTAAATCAGTCCAAAAAGATGTTTCCCATCAAAAGGCGGCGTAAGATTCCAAAGATTAAGCAAATAAGGAAGTTTTTCTTTCACCTTTTGACGCAGGCTTAAGTTACTTAAATATTTATTGCTATAATGATTAATAATTGGGCGAGTGAAGAGGCGGTTTAGAGCATTAGGCGGTTTGTTTTCGCCCGTAAGGAGGCTAACATCTGACTGTTTAATCCAAAGATCACGAAGTGCGTCATAGTTTAAATCATGGGCAAGAGCGCGCCCCAGAAAAATGCTATTCATGCCGCCCGCAGATGCGCCCGCAATAGTATCGATGATAATACGCACGTCCATATAGTCAGAAAGATCACGCAGCAGAGTAAAATAAATCTCTTCCGTGTCGGTTATATCGGTAATATTTTTATTCGGGTAAATGTATTTTTTACGGCTAGCGTCATCACGGTTGGACGTAAAATGAAGCGCTTTAGAAGCACGGGAAACTTTAAGCAGTTCTTTCGTTACCCCATGAATATAGATGGCAAGCGATACGCCGCCAAAACAGACCAATGCTAATCGTAGCTCTTTTTCTTTCATTAAACCTAGCTCATTTTTTTAAAAATCTGACGCAATGCCATTATTTTCCCAGTCCCCATAGCGCACAGGGTCAGGGCCTTCTTTGCCGCCGATTTCTTTGGGTAGCTTTTGTTTTTGAGGAATATCTTCCTGTTTTTTAGGGGTTTGCTCCGCTTGCGGCGGCATTTTTTTATTCATTAGCGATATAATCCTCTATTCTCTCTAAATCTTCTTTTGTATCAATATCTGCGCTGCTTGCTTTGTCCATAATATAAGAAATGCACCGATCTGAAAAGAGCTGCTGTGTTTTTTCAAACTCTTCTGTCTTTATAATATAAATTGCGCCGTTAGACATATAGGTTTCTGGTAAATCCTGCCGCCTCGTGAAAGGAAATTCATTGTTGGATATGCCTTCAATATAGCCCTCTTTTGTTTCTTTAAAAGCTTTAAGTATTTTATTATCTACAGGGCATAGACTGATTAAAGCACGGGCTTTTTTGGCGAGCATTTTATCAAATGCCTCATCAATATGCTGGGTTTTTCGCAGCGGAGAGGTGGGCTGTAGTAAAATAATATAGTCAAACCGTTCATGCATTTGGTGAAGAGCTTTAAGAGCATGAGAGATAACAGACGCACTGCTTGCCGTATCATGGGAGAGTTCGCTAGGACGTTTTAAAGTCTCTGCCCCCCTCTTTCGGGCAATGTCTAAAATATCATCATCATCAGAGCTAACAAGCGTTTTGGTGATATAAGATGAGTTTAAGCTCGCCTCAATCGTCCAAGAAATAAGAGGATTTCCAGCGAGATTAAGAATATTTTTTTTTGGCAGTGCTTTAGAGCCGCCTCTTGCTGGAATAATGGCAATAATTTTAAGTTTAGATTTTATCATGAGCCTTTAAGCTCTTGAAATTGTTTTTGATGACGAATAGACCAAAGCTTTTCAGATTGGAGCAATTCTAAAAATAATTGGTCGCTATTGCCGTCACCAAAATTATAATGCTCTGTAATATTGTCAGGTATTTTAAGCTCTTCTATGATTTTAATGATGTTAAGAAGGCTTTCTTCATCATCATCAGAATGAAGAATAGAAGATAATTTAATGCGGCTTTCTTGGCGCGTTCCAATATCAATTGTTGGAATTTTATAAAAAGGAGCTTCCCGAACCGCCGCACTAGAATTACCAATAATAAAACGAGCATTTCGAAGAAGGGTTAGGAAATATTCAAACCGTAGGGACGGAAAGACTCTAAAATTCGGATGATTTTGTAATCTTTTATATTCATTCAAAATTTCCATAGAGCCCAAATCATTATTGGGGTAAATCACAATATAATTCTTACCGCTTTTAAGAAGAGCATCTACAAAAGCTTTCGCCCGAACATGGATAAGATTATATTCTGTGGTGACAGGATGAAACATTGCAATCGCATAACTCTCAAAAGGAATATCATAATATTCTTTAACCATCTCCAGTTTTGGCAAGGATTCAGGGTTCATTAAATCTAAATCAGGTGAGCCAATGATAAAAATATTTTTTTCTTTTTCCCCCAGCTGAATAAGTCTCTTTTTAGCCTCTTCATTGGTTACAAAATGAATATGAGACATCTTGCTTACCGCATGGCGGATCAGCTCGTCTATTGTACCCGAAATCTCGCCGCCTTCCACATGAGCCACGAGAATATTGTTAATGCTCCCAACAATCGCACCTGCAAGAGCCTCAACCCTATCTCCATGAACAATGATAAGGTCAGGTTTAAGCTCGTGAATATAATGAGAAAACCCATCAATTGTTTTCGCAAGGGTTCTGTCCATATGCTCAACCGTATCATGATTGATAAATTGATAGATATTATCAAACCCTGCTTTAAATATTTCAACAACGGTTTTGCCATATTTCCTGTTCATATGCATGCCTGTTGCGAAAATATGGCATTCATATTCTTCATGGTCTTGGCTAATTTGAATAAGGGATTTAAGTTTACCAAAATCAGCACGAGTTCCCGTGAGAAAGACTATTTTTTTCATTTGACAATATAAGCAATAGAGTGAGAGTAAGGAAGTTTTTTAATTTCAATCTTACCGCTAAAAAAATCATCAATAGCCTTATTCGCCCCAGCAAAAGCACCATAATCATCAAAAATAATAATGCCGCCTTTTACCACTCGGCCATAAAGAAGCTCTAATGAGATTTGAGTAGCTTCATATAAATCCACATCAATATGAAGCAGGGAAAGTTTTAATTCAGGATGTTTTTCTAAATAACTCGGCAGGGTTTCTAGGATATTTCCCTTAATAATATCGGTATTTTTATCTAGATTTTGAGTTTTTAATAAAGAGGTTAGCTCTTCATATGAAATACCAATGCCGCCGTTTGTTTCTGCGATAAAAAGCTCTCTTGTTTTTTTATCGCCCTCAAAATTTGCTTCGGGAAATTCGCCAAAAATATCAAAGGCAATGATTTTCCGGCTGTAAGTATTTTCAAGAAGGTCTCTAAATTTAATCCATCTAAAAAGAGAATTTCCTTTAAAGACGCCAAGCTCTAGAATCTCACCTCTCAAAGAAGATGTTTTTTTAAACAGCTCTAAATGCGTTATAAATTTGCTCAGCCGCCTTGGTTCTGCCGTGGCATAAAACCCATTTTCATATTCAAAATTTTTACTGAGATCATAAAGCATTTTACTGTCCTATATCTAATTTGGTAAGATGTTCGTCTTTTAAAATATCTGCTGCCGCAGTCTTTCCGAGAAGTGATTTATAATCTTCCGCAGGCAGCTCGCCTGTACTAGGCCTTTTTACCCAGATATTGTTTTTGGTAAATTTTTCGCCTTTTTTAATGTCTTGAATAGAAACGACCGTTGCAAAGGCAAAATTAATGGTCACTTGTTCTTCTTTTGCCGCCTCTTTTTTGCCGCCTCTCATGATGGCAATATCTTCGCAGCCCATGATAAGTTCTTTTAAAGCAAGAGGGTCCATAGAATTTACAATATCGGGTCCTGCTCTATCCATACGGTCGGTAAAATGTCTTTCGACAATATCCGCCCCAAGAGCAACCGCACCAAAACAGGCATAATTTGCGGTGGTATGATCCGAAAGACCAATGATGGCACGGGGAAATTCACGCATTAGTTCCTGCATTGCACCAAGGCGGACCAATTTGATCGGGGTGGGATAGAGGTTGGTTGTATGAAGAAGGGCGTAATCAATATTATATTCTTCTAAAATAGAGACAGTTTTGCGAACAGAAGCAATATCATTCATGCCCGTACTAACAATCATTGGCTTGCCAAAAGCAGCGATATGTTCAATCAGAGGATAGTTATTACACTCGCCTGAGCCAACTTTAAAAGCTTTAACGTCCATGCGCTGCAATCTATCGGCCGCCGCCCGTGAAAAAGGCGTGCTGATAAAAATCATGCCTTTTGATTCCACATATTCTTTTAGCTTTATTTCATCTTTTTCATCAAGAGCGCAGCGCTGCATGATGTCATAAATTGAAACATCGCTATTACCAGGAATGACACTGCGGGCTTCTTTAGACATTTCATCTTCAACCACATGGGTTTGATGTTTAATCATTTCTGCGCCCGCTTTAAAAGCTTCATCGACAAGTCTAAAGGCAGCTTTTAAAGAGCCTTCATGGTTAATGCCAATTTCCACAATGACAAGAGGCGGGTAACCTAGTCCAATTTTACGGTTATCTATTTGCATTTATAGGGCTCAATGTTTTAATTTACTTAAGTATAGTTAATAAATATTAATAATCTAGTTAAGCTTAATTTTTTCTTAAAAAACAATGTTAGGCATCGGTTTTAAGACTAAAAAAGCCAAAAACTGAAAATAAGAGAGATAAAGCAGTTTTATTTATACATATATTTAAATCCGCTTTGTTTTCTTCTTCTTTAATGTTACCTCATTTTATAGATTTAAACAGATAAAGAAACAAATATATGGCGGTCATTACGGATAGCAGGATTGCGAGTTACTTAATTTTAGAACGGGTGCTTGTGGATCATTCTCCGCTTGATAGTTCGGTAGATTTTTATTTAGCCCGTGCAAAAGATCATTTAACCGACCAAGACCGTGGTTTTATTCGTCATTTAACCACTACATGTTTGCGCCGCCTTGGTCAAATTGACAAGGTGATTGATCTTTGCACAGAGATGAAACTTCCGCCCACTCTTTATAAACAGCGCCTAATTTTACGTCTTGGGATTACCCAGCTTTTTTTTATGGAAGTTGCGGATCATGCGGCGGTAAATATGACGGTTGGTATTTTAGATCATCTTAACAATGTAAAGCTTTTAAAATTTAAAGGAATGATCAACGCTGTTTTACGCAGGGCGGCAAGAGAAAAGGAAATACTTCTTAAAAAAGCAGGCAATACACGCCTGAATATGCCGCAAGAGATGCTTCAAAAATGGGATAAGAATTTTGGGCAGCAAAATGTGAAAGAAATGCTTGCAGAATTTTTAAAAGAGCCGCCGTTAGATATTATGCTAAAGCCCGATGAAGATAGAGCGGCATGGATCGCAAGATTTGAAAGTCAGGGCGTAACAGCCACTTTATTGCCTACAGGCGGCATTCGCCTTATCAAGGCAGGCTCTGTGCCGCATCTTGCGGGCTATGATGAGGGTGCTTGGTGGGTGCAGGATATTTCTGCGAGCTTGCCGGCCTTTCTTCTGGGGTCTGGAAAGGGTGATTATGTCCTTGATCTTTGTGCAGCGCCAGGGGGCAAGGCGGCGGGATCGGCGGCAAAGGGGTCACATGTAACCGCCGTTGATTTATCGGAAAAGCGGCTTATGCGCTTAGAGACTAATATGAAGCGCCTTAATTTGGATGTTTTTATTGTTCAGTCGGATGCGGCAAAATTTATGCCTTCTGAGCCTTATCCGTATATTTTACTTGATGCTCCTTGTTCGTCAAGTGGTACATTACGCCGTCACCCTGAAATGGCATGGACAAGAGACGGTCAGGATATTTACGACCTTATTCGCATACAGAAAAAAATGCTTCAGCATGTGGCAAGCATCATGCCGTCTGGTGGAACGCTGATTTATTGTGTATGTTCACTGGAATATGAAGAGGGTTTTGGTCAAATCAAAAAAATCTTACAAAGCAATAAAGACCTAAGCCGCAAAAAAATCACAAAAGATGAAGTTTTTGGACTGGATCAAATCATCACGGCAGAAGGAGACATCATGTCTCTTCCCAATCATTTAGAAGGGGGCATGGACGGATTTTTCATTGCCCGCCTTACAAAAGGCGAGTAGGATAGCCAAAACAAAAAAGAGAGAGCAACCAGACAGCCCCAAAGAAAGGCAAGACCCACACTAAAAAAGGCAAGCACCACATAAGGCCGACTGGCCGCCCGAGCCCATGCGAGGATAGCCTAAGCGCAAGCGCCGGCGCTTGAGGCAAAACAAAAAAGAGGACTATATTTCATGCAACAAAAGACTAAAATTGCACCTTCTATACTTTCTGCTGATTTTGCTTCTCTGGGGGCTGATGTGGCGGCGATCGCGGCTGCGGGGGCTGATTATATTCATGTGGATGTTATGGACGGTCATTTTGTGCCGAATATTTCTTTTGGGGCGGCGGTGATGAAAAGTATAAAACCCTATACAGATATTCCTTTTGATGTGCATTTGATGATTTCACCTGTGGATGCTTATATTGAAGATTTTGCAAAGGCGGGGGCAGATATTATTACCATTCATGCGGAGGCAACGCCACATTTTCACCGTACGCTGCAACTGATAAAATCTTTTAATGTGAAGGCGGGGATTTCTCTTAATCCTGCAACGCCTATTTCAGTGATTGAAAATGTGATGGATATGGTTGATCTTGTTCTTATCATGTCGGTAAACCCTGGGTTTGGCGGGCAGAAATTTATATTAAATGCCTTAGACAAGATTTCTGATGTTCGAAAAATGATAGATGCTCAAGGCCGTAAAATTGATTTAGAGGTTGACGGCGGCGTGAATGAAGAGACGGCAAAATTAGTGGTTCAAGCAGGGGCGGACGTTCTTGTAGCAGGAACGGCAGCCTTTAAAGGCGGGCATGAATGTTACGCAGCAAATATAGCGGCACTGCGAGCGTGAAGCATGGTTATGAGCTCTGTATATAAATAATTTTAATTTGGGGCGCTTTATAGTATCTTGTTATCAGTTAAGTAGGAAATGGCATAAATGAAGCTTTATCGCACGAAAGATCATGGATTATCACATCAAATTGCAGATTGGCGAAATAAATTTAAACGGACATCTTATGTCGGTAAAGAGAGGTCTTTAAATGGGAAAATGCCGCGCAAGCTTTTGGGTACGCCGGAAGACCCGTGGAAAGGCAGCGCAAAAGCAGGCAAGGTGATCTTAAAACATTATTTTACAGTTTATAAGCAGTTATTATTAAACCCTCAGAGCCATGATTATACATGGGATGCAAAGCAAATTTGGATTAGTGAAGACATTAATGATCGCTGGCTTGAATATCTTCATTCTTTTAACTGGCTGCGAGATTTATCGGCGGCGATAGACCAAAAAGCGGCTCTTGTTCGGGCGCAAAACCTTGTTGTGGGCTGGATAGAGGCTCATGATGAATGGCATAAGCTCTCATGGCGGGCGGATATTACGGGGCGGCGGATTGTGAATTGGCTGGCTTATGCTCATTTGGTTTTAGACACGGATGATCTTTTCTTTCGGGGCAATATCTTGCGGCTTTTGGGGCGGCAGACACGGCATCTGGTACGTTCGGCAAAAAATTTCCCTGAGGGGGTTGATAAAATTTTAGCTATTGTAGGGCTTGTGCAGGCAGGTCTGTTTTTGCCTAATGATGAAGGGTGGCTTGAAAAGGGGATTTCTTTTTTAGAAGCAGAGCTTCCTAAAGAAATATTAAAAGATGGCGGCATTATAAGCCGAAATCCAGCAGAACATCACTGTTTGCTGCGTGATTTATTAATGCTAAGGAATGGTTTCTCTCTTCAAAGTAAAGAGATTCCAAAGATCTTAGATGAGGCGATTAGCCGAATGGTTTCTTTCATGCTTTGTTTGACCCATGCAGATGGTAAGCTTGCATTATTTAATGGAGCTTATGAAGAAGATATTCTGCCGACTTTAAAAATGGCAGGAGAGAATTTTAAAATGATGAAAGATGCCGAAGAGACAGGTTTTCGGCGGCTTGAATGTGATAAAACGATTTTGATTATGGATGTTAGTCCTCCTGCACCGTTGAATTTAAGTGCAAAATCTCATGCAGGGACGTTAAGTTTTGAATTAAGCCGAGGTCAAAGCCGAATGATTGTAAATTGTGGCAGCGCAGCCTATTTACCAAACCTGCAAGGGATTTTTGATTGTCATAATGAAGATCAGGAGATGGTAAAAGATGAACAAGAAGACCGAGATATCTATTGGATGTGTAGGGCAACGGCGGCTCATTCTACGGCAATTATCAGTAATAGAAATAGTAGTGAAATTAGAGATGATGGTTTGATTGGTCACTCTCCTGATTTTGTAAAAAGCACAAAGACCTTTAAGCAAGATATTTATAATATTACAGGGCATCATGATGGATATAGACGTGCTTTTAGCTTAGATCATATCCGCAGCATTTCGGTGACGCGTGATGGAACAGAAATTAGGGGGAAAGATCGTTTTAAATCCATAAAGCTTCAAGTAAAAAACCCGCCTGATTTTGATATTCGCTTTCACCTGCATCCTTCTGTGAAGGCTGAACTTAATAAAGAAGGAACAGAGGTTATTTTAACGTTAGAATCTGGGGAAAAATGGGAGTTTACTTCTGGTGGGGCTGCTTTAAAGCTGAGTGATAGTCTCTATCTTGGTGCGGTGGAAAATTTTCAAGCAACGCAGCAGATTATTTTAACGGGTTATATTGATAAAAAACTTAGGGAAGTGGAGTGGGAATTTAGGCTTGTAAAAGAATAAGTTTTGGAAAAAATTCTTGTATTTTTAAATTTTTCGGCTTAAAAAAACGCATGGTTTTTCTTTAATTTTTCACAATAATTTTCTATCTTTTCTTCATGAAGGTCTTTGCAATGACAGATAATATATCCAGCCCTATTAAACGCGCGCTTCTTTCTGTATCGGATAAGGAGGGGCTTGTTGAATTTGGAAGATTTCTTGAATCGCAAAATGTTGAAATTTTATCAACAGGCGGCAGCGCAAAGATGCTGGCAGATGCAGGGGTTGCGGTGATAGAGGTTGCAGATCATACAAAATTCCCTGAAATGATGGACGGGCGGGTCAAAACGCTTCATCCTAAAATCCATGGTGGGCTTTTATCTTTGCGGGATAATGCAGGGCATCAGGCATCTATGGAAGAACATGGTATCAGGGCGATTGATCTGCTTGTGGTTAATCTTTATCCTTTTGAAGAAACAGTGGCGGCGGGCGGTGATGCGGCGGCATGTATTGAAAACATTGATATTGGCGGCCCTGCGATGATTAGGTCTGCATCCAAAAACCATAGGTTTGTGACGGTGATTGTCGAGGCAGAGGATTATGGCTCTGTAATGCAGGCGATGCAGGAAAATAATGGCGCAACAACTTTAGAGCTTAGAGCAAAGCTTGCGGCAAAAGCATTTGCGAGAACGGGGTCTTATGATACGGCGATTTCTTCTTGGTTTGCCCAGCAGCAAGGAGATGCTTTCCCAGAACGGCTTAATGTAACAGCTCAGCGCAAACAAACGCTACGCTACGGTGAAAACCCTCATCAAAATGCAGCTTTTTATATGCTAGGCGGTGAGCAGCGGTCTGGCATTGCGACCGCACGGCAGATTCAAGGCAAAGAGCTTAGCTATAATAATCTGAATGATACAGATGCTGCCTTTGAGCTTGTCAGTGAGTTTGATCCGAAAAAATCAGCAGCCTGCGCCATTATTAAACATGCAAACCCCTGCGGCGTGGCAGAAGGGGCAAGCCTTACCGAAGCTTATAGGCGCGCGCTTCTTTGCGATCAAACTTCTGCATTTGGCGGCATTATTGCTTTTAACCGTCCGCTTGATGCCCAAACAGCCGAGGAAATTTCAAAAATCTTTACGGAAGTTGTGATTGCGCCAGATGCTTCTGATGAGGCTGTTAAAATTATGGCGGCAAAGAAAAACCTTCGCCTTCTTTTGACGGACGGGCTTGCCGATCCTATGACAGCGGGCATGATGATGAAATCAGTGGCGGGGGGCTATCTTCTTCAGAATCGAGATAATGGAAAAATTGGATTAGACGATTTAAGAGTTGTGACGAAACGCCAGCCCACAGAACAAGAGTTAAAAGACATGCTGTTTGCTTTTACGGTTTGTAAACATGTGAAATCAAATGCGATTATCTATGTCAAAGACGGCGCAACCGTTGGGATTGGCGCAGGGCAAATGAGCCGCCTAGATAGTGCAAGAGTTGCCGTGCGTAAAGCAGAAGATGCAAAAGATGCAGCGGGCTATGATGAGATTATGACCAAAGGTTCTGTGGTAGCGTCAGATGCTTTTTTCCCTTTCGCAGACGGGCTTTTACAAGCAGCGGATGCAGGGGTTACAGCGGTTATTCAGCCAGGGGGCTCGATGCGTGATGATGAAGTTATCGCCGCTGCTGATGAAAAAAACCTTGCGATGGTTATGACGGGCATGAGACATTTTCGTCATTAAGCTCTAAAAAAATAAAGCCTAAAAAAAGAGATGAGTCTGAACTCATCTCTTTTATATTTTTAGGGGCTGTACCAGATAACTAGTTCATTTATTGTTTAGCCATTTGTTTTATTTTAGCTAATTGGAACGAAGGGTCACT
>JADGEY010000541.1 GCA_016744185.1 Emcibacteraceae bacterium
CCTACACACATACCTACCCACATACCTACACACATACCTACACACATACCTACACACATACCTACACACATACCTACACACATACCTACACACATACCTACACACATACCTACCCACATACCTACCCACATACCCACACACATACCCACACACATACCTACACACATACCTACACACATTGTCATAAACATACGAGCATACTTAAAAGCCCGCTCACCCACACACACACATACACACACACACACACACACACACACACACACACACACACACACACATTCACGCATAATAAAACCTTCAGTTTGGAACACCAGAGACCACAGCAAATCGAAAATGAAGTAACTCAAACTGAATAGCGCTATCATGTTGTGTAGAGGATTGTTCTTTGACCCTATTAAATCTGCCGATGGGGGGTATAGGGGGTGAATAGGGTTTTAATAGGGCTGTGTTTAATGAGTGTACCCTTATTTGTAGAGATAAGTCTATAGTGCTGTGTAGATGAATGTTCATGGTCCCTATAAAATCTGCCAAGATGTTATGAAGTCAATGTTTAGAAGTATATCCTAATGAATGTATCAATAGAAAGTATACATATGCAA
>JADGEY010000542.1:0-345 GCA_016744185.1 Emcibacteraceae bacterium
CATTTCTATAATATTATCTCTTCTGAATTATTTATAATCTTCAATATTTATTTATTACCTTTTCTGAATTGTTTATTAATATAATATTTATGATCTTTTCAATATTGAATATATACTGTATCAATATCCAATAATCAATTGATTACACATCTTTATCACGTATGCATTGTGCTTATATAATCAGTTAATTGCATTCAGTAACAATTATTCATTGAACATTTTTGTTAGCTTATCTTAATAATAATAGCTAGTCTATCAATTATTATATCGATTATTGATTATATAATCAATAATCGATAAGGTAATATGATAGGGTAACCATGGCCAATGTAGTATGTGTGTGTT
>JADGEY010000542.1:355-599 GCA_016744185.1 Emcibacteraceae bacterium
CTAGGAAACATTATTAAATGACTGAATGAATTAAACTACACAGTTCACCTACATAGGTATCCTACTTTATTAAATCTATTGTAATCGTGACACAGACACACACACACACATACACACACACACACACACACACACCTACACACACATTCATACACACACACACACACACATTCACGTGTGGTTTGCTAGATTTAGACTAATTGCCTGCTTATGTAATCTGGTTATGCAATCTGGTTATGTAAGT
>JADGEY010000543.1 GCA_016744185.1 Emcibacteraceae bacterium
TGTGTGTGTGTGTGTGTGTGTGTGTGTGTGTGTGTGTGTGTGTGTGTGTGTGTGTGTGTGTGTGTGTGTGTGTGTGTATGTCCCCTACACTCACACCTTTAACACTACACACCCTACATTCCCCCACTTTACTCCCACTTTACAAGGCCTACTGTTCCATACAAAGAGCGCCATTTCAATTAAATCAATACACTAAATTTGCCGGTATGTTAAATGTAATTAGCTTTCATACGCTAATGGTGGACAGCATTGATGAAATGGTCATAGAATGTTCTAATCTGTACATTTTCAAGTTGGTACCTATATAGACCCATTCACAACACCACAATAAACCCTATTTACAGCACCACAATAAGCAACATTCATAGCCCCACAATAAGACCTTGTAAACATATACCTTTACTTACTGAAAATTAATTTCATTCAAGGAAATTAGCAATCCTAACATTATATATTGCCTGTTACCAACCTAACGCCCTCTGTTAATCACTACCCTCTTAACTGCATTCATATAGTGGCTACATGGATGCATTAGATGAAATGTTTTCTGCGAGTTTACTCCAATGTAACCAATATCGTTACAGCATCGCTTTTCCTA
>JADGEY010000544.1 GCA_016744185.1 Emcibacteraceae bacterium
GATCTACACAAATATAGATGAGGAAGAATTAAAACAGGTAGATAATTTTAAATATTTAGTTGTATGGGTGGAGAGTACCGAAAATGACTTTTAATCAAGAAAAGCGTAGGCATGTCCTGCTTTTTGGAAGTGAAATATGGACGATAATAAAGTTGATAAAACTCTTGGACGGATGTTATACACAAATTATAGAATGATTTATTAAGTTTCTTGAAAAGATTTTATCTGCATAAATATTTGTACTGAAATTTACTTCTTATATTAAAAAGATTCAGAATAGAAGAATGCAACTCGCGGGGCATTTCTGTAGATATGAAAATAAGGTTGTAAATAAAGTTGTTCTATATATGCATACTGATTAGACAAATAGAGGACGAAAGAAAAGACATATAACAATAACTTATTTGAATATACTGGATTAAATGACGTAAACGAATTAATGACACTGATGATGAAAAGAGATGAATGGAAAAATGTATTGTATTAATGGAGCGACATATGATAAAGACGACATCACGCAATCACACACACACACACATATACACACACACACACACACACACACACACACACACACACACACACACACACACACACA
>JADGEY010000545.1 GCA_016744185.1 Emcibacteraceae bacterium
GTTATGTTTTTTATATCTGCGTAATGTAAAAGGCTTTGGCTGGAATCATAAACGTGTTTATCGCATTTATTGTGAATTAGAACTTAATATGCGCATCAAACCCAAGAAACGATTATATCGAGATAAGCCTGATGCTTTAGCTGTACCAGAGGCAATCAATAAAGTCTGGTCGATGGATTTTATGCACGCGAAGTTATCGGACGGACGTAGTTTCCGAACGTTTAATGTTATTGATGATTTTAACCGTGAAGGCTTGGCAATAGAGGTCGATATATCACTTCCTGCTGAACGAGTTATACGTTCTCTTGATCAAATTATTGAATGGCGAGGTAAACCAAGAGCTATCAGGTGTGATAATGGGCCAGAATATATTAGCCATATACTAAAAAAATGGGCAGAAAAGCATCAAGTCGCATTAATGTTCATCCAGCCTGGCAATCCGCAACAGAATGCCTATGTGGAACGTTATAATCGAACAGTGAGGTATGATTGGCTTAACCAATATATTTTTAGCAGTATCGAAGAAGTACAATTATCCGCCACAAAATGGTTATGGACTTATAATCATGAATGACCTAACATGGCCATCGGTGGGAT
>JADGEY010000548.1 GCA_016744185.1 Emcibacteraceae bacterium
GTGTGTGTGTGTGTGTGTGTGTGTGTGTGTGTGTGTGTGTGTGTGTGTGTGTGTGTGTGTGTGTGTGTGTGTGCGTGCGTGTGTGTACCAAATTCAATTGAAGCCAAGTATTACAAAACACGTTCTATCGAGATATCCAATGTGGGGGTGTTACGTCATATGATTACGTCATATGGTTACGTCATATGGTTACGCGACTACACAGACTGTTGCGATGCGGCTATACAGGGTAGGTGTGTAGGTTTTAGAGGGTCAGTGAAGTTATGACGTTGTAGTCATTGGGGGGGGTTGGGTGCGGCGGTGTGCGGTGTGCGATGCGAAAATTTGTAGTGGTGGCGAGGAGTACGCGCACTCGAGCACACACAAAGGTGCGGCCGACTGCTCACGAGTGCCCTAGATGTGTGACGATATATATATATATATGTGTGTGTGTGTGTGTGTGTGTGTGTGTGTGTGTGTGTGCGTATCCACAACAATGTATTCTACTACTCTTCCTCTACTGCTGGTACTACTAGGACATATGCCGAGGGAGAGGAGATGGGTGAGTAGGTTGCGAGAGACGAGTGTAGTGAGGCGTAAGAGTGGCGATGTAGGTG
>JADGEY010000549.1 GCA_016744185.1 Emcibacteraceae bacterium
CTATTGTCGTGTGATAATGCAGTGTTTATTGCTGTTAAAAGACATTTGAATTTAATTTAATCATTACTACCTTGGTATTGTGTTGTAATAATACTGTGTTTATTCCTGTTTAAATCATTTGTTTTAATTTAATCATTACTATAAGCATTGTTAATTACTATTAAATGTTTCTTGAAATTTATAGGAAGTTGACCATTTTGAATATTTGAATCCAATCTTGGAACAATTTGGATACAGCGGCGTATTTCTTCAGAAACCAATTTCTCCAACTCTCATTTGTAAAGGTATTTTATATATTAATCTTATATATTGTGGATTCCTATTCAAAGTATAATTTGTTCTTCAACTCTCATTTTCAAAGGTATCATTTAATGATTTATTTAATTGCATCTTATATATTATATATCATTTATTTGATCGCATATTATTTATGACATGTTTATATGTATTGGGGATACTTCATAATAAACTCTTATTAAAATTTCACAAAATGTAATAAAATTCCTAATATTCCCAATATTCGCGGTTGATATGTGTGTATATGTTTGTGTGTGTGTGTGTGTGTGTGTGTGTGTGTGCATGTATGAGTGCGTATA
>JADGEY010000054.1 GCA_016744185.1 Emcibacteraceae bacterium
TGTTGGTGCTGCGCCACCTGGTATAAGAAACAATATGCAGGTTTGTTCTACTGTCTTTGCAAACTGTCTTTAAACTGTAATGAAAGTGAAATACAATGATGACTGATTTGCAATGATGACTGAATTTATTGTCTATTTTATTTTATAATTAAATTACAATATTACCCTTGACTATAGAATAAAAATTCACTAATTTGGCGGAAAATTAGGATTTTTATTTCTGCATTAATCAGTAAATTTAATCATTTTCTGTTGATTTTACTAATGGTTTTGATGTATTTTTTAATCCATATTTGTTGTTTTTTAGGGTTGATTCTTTTTAAATTAACTATATAACTACTTATAATACTATTTATATAAATTGATTTTATATGAAAATGAAATTACGAAAGGGCGTGTAATATGTCTTCGAAAGAGCTAAGCGGCGCAGAAATCATTATCCAATCTTTACTTGATTTGGATGTTGAGATCGTCTTTGGTTACCCTGGCGGTGCGGTGCTTCCTATTTATGATGAAATTCATAAGCAGGATAAAATTAAACATATTCTCGTTCGTCATGAACAAGCTGCGCTGCATGCGGCGGAAGGCTATGCAAGATCAACGGGGCGGCCTGGCGTGTGCCTTGTAACCTCTGGGCCGGGGGCGACCAATGCTGTTACGGGGCTAACCGATGCCATGCTTGATTCCATTCCTATTATTTGCATAACAGGGCAAGTTCCTGTGGTTCTTATTGGCACGGACGCTTTTCAAGAAGCGGATACCGTTGGCATTACTCGCCACTGTACCAAGCATAATTACCTTATTCGCCGTGCAGATGATGTGTCTCGCACCCTGCATGAAGCTTTTTATATTGCCACTTCTGGGCGGCCGGGCCCTGTTGTTATTGACGTTCCAAAAGACATTCAAATTAAGACAAGCTCGAACTTTCATAAGGGTGAAGTTATTCACCGCAGCTATAGACCTGAAACAAAGGGTGATATAGCAGCGATTAAGCAGGCTGTTAACTTATTATCGCAGGCTAAAAAACCTATTTTTTATACAGGCGGAGGGGTGATTAATTCAGGGCCTCATGCATCAGAGCTTTTGCGTGAATTTGCTCATATAACGGGCGTTCCTGTAACATCGACTTTGATGGGGCTTGGCTCGATTTCTCATTCTGATAAGCAGTGGCTTGGCATGCTGGGAATGCACGGCACATATGAAGCGAATAACGCCATGCATGATTGTGATGTGATGATTTGTATTGGGGCAAGATTTGATGATCGGATTACGGGGCGGGTTGATGCTTTCTCCCCTCATTCTAAAAAGGTGCATATTGATATTGATCGCTCGTCTATTAATAAAATAATCCAAGTTGATATTGGCATTGTAGGAGATGTCGCCGCTGTTTTGGAACAAATGATTGCTCTTTGGAAAGCGGCAGATCATAAGCTTGAAATAGATGATTGGTGGGCGGAGATAGATAAAAATCGCAGCCGTAACTGTCTTGATTATGAAAACCTTAAAGATGAGATTATGCCGCAATTCTCCTTAGAGCGTTTGCAGCATCATATAAAAGACAAAGATCATTATATCACAACAGAAGTTGGTCAGCATCAAATGTGGGCAGCGCAATATTTGCATTTTGAACAGCCCAATAGATGGATGACATCGGGCGGTCTTGGGACGATGGGCTATGGTCTTCCTGCTGCGGTTGGCACCCAGCTTGCTCACCCAAAGTCGCTTGTTATTTGCGTTGCGGGTGAGGCTTCTGTTCAAATGAATATCCAAGAGCTTTCAACGATTAAGCAATATGGGCTGAACGTTAAAGTTTTCATTATGAACAATGAATATATGGGAATGGTACGCCAGTGGCAGGATTTAAATCATGGGGGGCGGTATGCTGAAAGCTATACGGCGGCTTTGCCTGATTTTGCAGCTCTTGCACGGGCTTATGGCGGACATGGTCTTAAGGTTTCTAAGCCTGATGAACTTGACGGCGCTATTGAAGAAATGATCAATACGGAAGGGTTTGTTATTTTGGATTGCCGTGTTGTGAAGCTTGCGAATTTATATCCGATGATCTTATCAGGGGCGGCTCATAATGAAATGTTGATGCCTGATGATGATAATGCAAATAGCTTCGAAGGGGGCGCTGCTCTAGTTTAAAGCAGGGAAAGAATATAATGACTAATTTTACAGAAGAAAAAATACGCCATACAATTTCTATAATCGTTGATAATGAATCAGGGGTTCTGGCTCGGGTTATCGGGTTTTTTTCAGGAAGAGGCTTTAACATTGAACATTTAACTGTTGCCCCTGTGGATACGGTGGGCGAAGAATCTCGCATTACGGTGATAACCATTTGCACAAAACATATCGCAGAACAAATTAAGGCGCAGCTTGACCGCCTTGTTCCCGTTCATAAGGTGGGAGATTTAAGCGAGGGGGGAGATTTTGTCGAACGTGAAATGGCTCTTTTAAAAGTAACGGGAAGGGGTTCTAACCGTGAAGAGGCTCTACGAATTGCCACAGCTTTTAGAGCAAAAACAGTCGATAGTACAAAAGATAGCTTTATCTTTGAGATCACAGGTAAGACAGAAAAAGTAAAAGCGTTTATTTTATTAATGGAAGATGTAGGACTGGTTGAAACCGTGCGGACAGGTGTGGCGGGAATAAGCCGCGGCCGTGATGGTTTATTATGACCTGACGGATTATTATAAGAATTATTTAAAGAAATATTATGAAAAGGATAAGATAAAATGCGAGTATATTATGATGCTGACGCAGATGTAAATTTGATTAAACAAAAGAAAGTCTTAATTGTTGGCTATGGATCGCAGGGGCATGCACATGCGGCTAACCTTCGTGATTCTGGGGTCACGGACGTTGCGGTTGCTCTGCGTGAAGGCTCTTCAACCCGCGCTAAAGCTTCTGCTGCTGGCTTTAAAGTTATGACAGCGGCGCAGGGTGCTGCTTGGGCTGATGTTGTGATGGTTCTGGTGCCAGATGAGCTGCAAGCCGATCTTTATACAAATGATCTTGAGCCGAATATGAGGCAGGGTTCAGCTCTTGTTTTTGCCCATGGTCTTAATATTCATTTTAAACTTATTGAGCCTCGCAGCGATATGGATGTGTTCATGATTGCACCAAAGGGACCTGGGCATACTGTGCGCTCTGAATATTTAAAAGGGGCGGGCGTTCCTACATTGATTGCAATCTACCAAGATGCGTCTGGCAGCGCCCATGATATTGGTCTTTCTTATGCCTCTGCTAACGGCGGCGGACGGGCTGGAGTTATTGAAACAACCTTTAAAGAAGAGTGCGAGACAGATCTTTTCGGTGAGCAGGCTGTTTTATGCGGCGGCGCAGCGGCTCTTGTTCAATGTGGGTTTGAAGTTCTGACAGAGGCGGGATATGCCCCTGAAATGGCTTATTTTGAATGTTTGCATGAACTTAAGCTTATTGTTGATCTTATGTATGAAGGCGGCATTACAAATATGCGTTATTCAATTTCCAATACAGCGGAATATGGTGACTATATGTCAGGTCCTAGGGTTATTAATGCAGAAACAAAACAGGCAATGAAGAATATTCTAGCCGACATTCAAGAGGGACGCTTTGTGAATGACTTCATGCTTGATAATAAAGTGGGGCAAGTGAAACTGAAAGCGGCTCGCATGAAATCAGCGGCTCATCCTATTGAGATTGTTGGTGCAAACCTTCGGGCAATGATGCCTTGGCTTCAAGAAAATAAGATGGTTGATAAAGAAAAGAACTAGTCCTATTTTAATTTACTTATAAAAGCCTTTCTTAATTTTAGGGGAGGTTTTTATAATGAGTATATTTTAGCGAGAAGATTTATAATTATCTATAAACCAGTATAAATATCCTATTAAAATCCCAAAGAGCGGAAAGATAATAAGGCTTAAGATAAAGGCTTTTTCAAAGGTAATATCGCTTCCTACGCAAAAATAATAAAGCCAGTAAAGAACAAAAAAAGGCAGAGCTGTAAAAAACAATCCTTTTTTAGCAATAGAAGAAATAAGCCCTTTTTCTTTAAGGCGGTCTAATACAGGTCGTTGATAGTCTTTATTCATTTGGTTTACCCCAATAGATTGTTGTACATTCCTTATAATATATTATAAAAACAAAATAAACAATAATCTAAATGCATTAATTAGCATTTAAAATGATCTATTTTATTACTATGCAAAGGCGTAATAATTATATAAAATCCTATTTATAATTAAAGGCATAAATTTAATGGTCATAAGAGCTTTCAAATTGCTTGAGTTAAAGACAACGCAGCGAGTTTTTTTGATGGGTTGCTTCGTGTTTTTTTGTCTTTTTCGACACTCTTTGTTATTTTGTTTCTGGGGCGACTTAGCCGCTTCTAGATATTTTTTGATTATTTTTAAAACGATAAAAATCAAAGATATTTAGGGGCTGAAGCAATGACAATATACCTTTGATTAGCATATTTTATAAAAGTTAAATTTGTGTAAAGAAGTTTAATTACAATTTTGAGTAATAATGTTATAATTTTAAAAAATATAGATATTTAGGCTAAGAAAATGACAGATAAAAATAGAATTATTATATTCGATACAACTCTTCGTGATGGGGAGCAGTCTCCTGGTGCATCAATGACGCTTAATGAAAAAATCCGTGTTGCAGAGATGCTTGAAACGCTGGGCGTTGATGTGATCGAAGCGGGCTTTGCGATTGCCTCTAATGGGGACTTTAACGCAATTTCACAGGTCTCTAAATTATTGAAGAAAACATCTGTTTGTTCTCTTGCACGGGCGTCTCATAAAGACATTAAGCGGGCATGGGAAGCCATTCAACATGCTGTAAAGCCCCGCATTCACACATTCATTGCAACCAGTCCGCTGCATATGGAATATAAATTAAATATGCCTCCTGAAACGGTGCTTGAAAAAATTGCGGACAGCGTGAGTTATGCCCGAAATTTATGTGATGATGTGGAATGGTCTTGTGAGGACGGGACAAGGTCTAAGCTTGAATTTCTGTATAGAGCCATTGAAATTGCGATTAAATCAGGGGCGAGTACGATTAATGTTCCCGATACTGTGGGCTATACCACGCCTGAGGAATATAAGGCTCTGCTTGAAAATATTATCCAAAATGTTCCAAATTCAGACCAAGCAATTTTCTCATCTCACTGTCATAATGATTTGGGTCTTGCGGTGGCAAACTCCCTTGCAGCGGTTGAAGGGGGCGCACGCCAAGTTGAATGTACGGTCAATGGTATTGGCGAACGCGCTGGAAATGCTGCGCTAGAAGAAATTGTTATGGCTCTTCGCACCCGTTCAGATGTGATGCCCTATACAACGGGCGTTACATCTGAATATTTAACGCAGGCATCGCATCTTGTGACCAGCGTTACGGGGCTTGCAGTACAAAATAACAAAGCGATTGTTGGTAAAAATGCTTTTGCTCATGAATCGGGCATTCACCAAGATGGCATGCTGAAACATTCTGAGACTTATGAGATTATGACCCCTGCATCTGTTGGGCTTAAAAAAACCAACCTTGTTATGGGTAAGCATTCTGGCAGGCATGCTTTTATGGAAAAGTTAAAAGAGCTTGGCTTTGATCTTGCAGATAATGAATTTACCGCCGCCTTTAACAGTTTTAAAAATTTGGCGGACGTTAAGAAAGATATTTACGATGAAGATTTGATTTCAATCGTCGGCGGCAATATGAAAGATAGTGACTATTTTAAGGTTGTTGGCTGGGATTTTATCTGTAAAAAAAATATTCAAAATTCAGCAACCTTAAATATGATTATTGATGGTGAAGAAAAGCAAGTCTTTAGCGAAGGAAACGGTCCTGTTGATGCTGCTTTTAAAGCTTTAATATCACTTGTAGAGGGCGCGCCAATTTTACAGCTTTATCAGGTTCATGCGGTTACAGAAGGCACTGATGCGCAGGCAGAAGTTACTGTGCGTCTTGAAGAAAATGGTGAAATTGTAACAGGACATGCCGCAGATGTCGACACGCTTGCAGCCTCGGCAAAGGCCTATGCAAATGCTCTTAATAAGCTTTTAATGCAGCGTGAAAAGAAATTTCTATAAAAACAAATGACATTTTTTAGCCTCTTTATTTTGGTAAAGAGGGCTTATATTTTTTATTTTTAAATTTTTTCTTAAATGAATGTAATAACTTGGTTAACTCGGCTTAAAAACTATGTTAGAGTAACAAAAATTACAAATATTCATTTTGAAATTAAATATATTTTTGGTACGGAAAGCATTTAATATGTTCGAAAAACTTCTTGGGATGTTCTCATCTGATATGGCGATTGATTTGGGTACAGCCAATACGCTTGTTTATGTAAAAGGCAGGGGCATTGTTTTAAATGAGCCTTCTGTTGTGGCTCTTAAAACGGAAGGCGGTATAAAAACCGTGATTGCAGTAGGGGAAAAAGCAAAGCTTATGCTGGGGCGTACACCTGAAAATATTGAAGCTATTCGTCCTCTAAGAGACGGCGTTATTGCAGATTTTGAAGTTGCAGAAGAAATGATTAAAGATTTTATTCGTAAAGTTCATAATCGCTCAATTCTTGCAAGTCCTCAGATTGTAATTTGCGTCCCCTCAGGCTCAACCCCAGTGGAAAGAAAAGCGATTAGAGATTCTGCACTTGAAGCAGGGGCAAGGCGTGTTTTTCTAATAGAAGAGCCTATGGCAGCGGCAATTGGAGCAAGCCTTCCTGTGAATGACCCAACGGGGTCAATGATTGTTGATATTGGCGGCGGTACAGCCGAGGTTGCTGTGATGTCACTTGGCGGTATTGTATATGCTGATTCTGTCCGTGTTGGCGGTGATAAAATGGATGATAGCATCATTAGCTATATTCGCCGCAACCATAATCTATTGGTTGGTGAAGCCACTTCAGAACGTATCAAAAAAGAGATTGGAACGGCAATGCCTCCTGAGGACGGCGTTGGCAAGACCATGGAGGTTCGGGGGCGTGACCTTATGAACGGCGTTCCTAAAACGGTTGTGATTGATCAGCTGCAAATTTCAGAAGCTCTGGCAGAACCTGTTGGATCAATTGTCGAGGGCGTTAAGCTTGGTTTGGAGCAAACGCCTCCTGAACTTGCTGCTGATATTGTTGAAAAAGGGATTGTTTTGACGGGCGGTGGGGCGCTCTTAAGAGATATTGATAAAGTGATCCGTAAAGCCACAGGACTTGCTGTGTTTGTGGCGGAAGATCCGCTAATCTGTGTTGCTCTTGGTACAGGAAGAACGCTAGAAGATGAAGAACTGCGACATATTTTAATTGAAGGCTATTAATTTTAAATTTAATTCATATTTGGAATAACAAAGAAGGAATATGGTGAAAAAACTTAATGGAAAAATTTCCACAGCTTTTTTAATTATTCTATCTTTGTTTTTACTTTTATTTGGACAAAAAAATATCAAGGCTGTTGATCAGTTCCGAGTGAGCGTTGAAGGTTTTTTTGTCCCAATATTGGAGGTAACAGCTTTCCCTATTCGCTCGGTTGATGCTGCCTTTGAATGGGCGGGTCGTTTGGTAAGTGCTTTTAATGAAAATGAGCATTTGAGAGAAGAAAATATTCGCCTTCGTAAATCTATGATTGTAGCCTCTCAAGTTGTTATTGATAATGAAAGACTCAAGAAATTATTAAATATTCGAGAGGGTAAAGTGACAATTATTGCCTCCTCCCGCATTGTAGCAGATACAGGAAGCCCTTTTTTCAAATCGACCCTGATTAATAGCGGTACGGAAGATGGTCTTAAAAAAGACCAAGCTGTTGCCAATGAATATGGCGTTATTGGGCGCACAATTAATGTGGGGGCATCTTCTGCAAGAGTTTTATTTGTAACGGATATTAACAGCCGAGTTCCTGTTAAATTCTCAAAAAATGGCGTTAATATGATATTAGCAGGGGATAATAGCTCATACCCTCTTTTAAATTTTTTACCTGATAAAAGCGATGTTAAAGTGGGAGACGTTATTTTAACATCAGGACAAGGAAAATTATTTCCGCCGGATTTATTAATTGGTCATGTTATTAAAATTATGGACGGGAGGGTTAAAGTTAAATTAGCCGCTAATTTATATCGGCTTAATTATGTTTCAATCTTAAATTATGAAATTGCAGATCTTTCTGTTCAGCATAAACAGAAAATTAATCTTGAAAAAAAGAAAAAACATTAAGGTTAAGTTACTATGATTATTGAAGAGAAAAAAAGAATATATGGCATAAAAGCGATCTTGCCTTTTTTAAGCTGTATTATTTTAGTCCTTATTATGGTTCAATCTTATAAAATCTCTAATCTAACAAACCTTATGCCTTTTTTAACGCTTATTGCTGTGTATCAATGGGCTGTTTATGCGCCAAGAACGATGCCTCCGATTGCCGTTTTTTTAATTGGGATATTACAAGATATTTTAAGCGGCGGACCGCTTGGTATGACGGCGCTGTTTTTATTAATTGTTCGGTTTATTGTTGTGGGGCAGGGCAGGAAACTACTTGGGCAAGATTTTTTATTTAACTGGTTAATGTTTTTACTGATTACATTTGCTTATGCTCTTTTAAATTGGCTTATCGTGTCACTTTATTATGATGAATGGCAATCCTTCTTATTTATTTTAGGGCAAGCTATATTTACTGCTGCATTCTTTCCTATCATCTTTATGATTTTTAATTGGCTCAGAGAGATATTTAATGTCAAGGTTTAAGAAAAAAGGACAGGATTTTCTGACAAGGCGGGCAGCAATTCTTGGGGGTGGAATGACTCTGCTTTCTTCTGCTTTACTTGGAAGAATGTATTACTTGCAAGTGGTTAATGGTAGGGAGTATGAGCTTCTTGCAAATGAAAACAGAATTTCTTACCGTATTATCTCTCCTCAAAGAGGAGAAATTCGGGATCGGTTTGAACGTCCTATTGCGGTGAATAAAGTTGATTACCGAGTTAATATTATTCCAGATCAATGTGATGATGTTGAAAAAACCCTGCAAAGCGTTACTCAAATTATAGCTTTAACAAATAGGCAAAAAAGAAGAATAAGGCGGCAGTTTAAAAATCAAAGGTCATATTTGCCTGTTAATATTGCGCAAAATCTTTCTTGGGATAAATTCGCAGAAATTAATGTGCAGCTTCCCTCTCTTGCAGGCGTTCACCCCGAAGTTGGGACAGTGCGTTATTATCCGCAAAATAAGCATATTGCGCATTTAGTTGGCTATGTTGCTTCTATTTCAAAAAATGATATGGACGGCGACCCTTTATTATTAGTGCCGGGGTTTAAAATTGGCAAAGATGGTTTAGAGCGTACTTTAGAGAAAAAATTACGGGGAAAAGCAGGAAACAGGAAGGTTGAAGTTAATTCAATTGGTCGTGAAATTAGGGAAATATCGCGAAAAAATAGCCAGTCAGGTGATCTGGTTAACCTAACAATAGATGTTGATATTCAGGCCTATGTTTCAGAACGGATTAAACATGAATCCGCTGCGGTGGTTGTCATGGATATTCATACGGGAGAGATATTATCAATTGTCTCTACGCCAGCGTTTGATCCTAATGATTTTAATGGGGGGATTAGCCATAAAAAATGGAATGCTTTGCGCATTGATAAAAGAAAACCTTTGTTAAATAAAACGGTTGCGGGTCAATATTCACCAGGGTCTACTTTTAAAATGGTCGTTGCGCTTGCTGCCTTAAAGGCAGGGGTTATTACAGAAGATACGACAAGTGTTTGTACAGGGAAACATGAGGTTGGCGACCAAATTTTTCATTGTTGGCAAAAAAGAGGGCATGGGCGGGTTAATCTTGTGCAATCTCTTTCTATGTCTTGCGATGTATTTTTCTATGAGACTGCAATTAAAACAGGCATTGATAAAATTCATGAAATGGCACAAAAACTGGGGCTTGGGGGGAAATTTAATATCCATATCCCTGGAGAACTTCGAGGTATAAACCCAAGCAAATCATGGAAAAAGGCTGTTATCGGCTCCTCTTGGCGAGGGGGAGATTCCGCTAATGCTGGAATAGGACAGGGATTTGTTTTAACAACGCCTCTTCAGCTTTGTGTGATGATTTCAAGGCTGGTAAATGGCGGGCGAGGGATCTTGCCAAAAATTCTTATGGATGACGCAGAAACAAGTAAAGAAGCACCAGAACTTAATATTCCTGAACATCATTTGAAACTTATTTTACAGGGAATGAATGATGTTATGAATGATTCTAGAGGAACGGCTTATAGATACCGTATAAAGGATAAAAATATTGCAATGGGCGGAAAAACAGGAACTACGCAGGTACGAAGAATTTCATTAGCAGAAAGAAAAAAAGGTATTATTAAAACAACTGACCGTCCTTGGGAACATCGGGAACATGCATTATTTGTGGGTTTTGCTCCTGTGGGTCATCCTCGTTATGCTCTTTCTGTTCTAGTGGAACATGGAGGAGGGGGGGCTTCCACAGCATCCCCTATTGGCAGAGATATTTTGAAATATACGATGTCTCGTGATCCTTTGTTAAGCCAAAATATTGCTTTTGATAGTCAAAAAAGAACTTTTCAAAAGAAAACAATAAAGAATAAACATAAAATTAAGAAGAAGGGTCTTTAATCATGGCTCTTGAAATAGCTCCACAAAATAATAAAACCTTGGGAAGGAGCGCAAATGCCCTTGGGGTGTTTGATAAATTTTCTGAAATTAATTGGTTTATTGTTTTAGTGGTTTTTCTTATTACGGGCATTGGTCTTTCTTTATTATATTCTGTTGCAGGAGGAGCCGTAGAGCCATGGGCAAAAAAACAACTTATAAGGTTTATTATTGGGCTGGGGGCTATGTTTTTTATTGCTTTGGTTAATATTAGGGTTTGGCTTTATTTAGCCTATCCACTTTATATCTTAACTCTTATTATGTTGATCATTGTAGATGTTATGGGTCATAAAGGAATGGGGTCGGTTCGCTGGCTTGATTTAGGTTTTATGAGGCTGCAGCCTTCTGAAATTATGAAAATTTCTCTTATATTAGTGCTTGCACGTTATTTCCACTGTTTAGACAAGGGGGGGGAGAGAAAAATAATCTCTTTAATTTGGCCTGTTATTTTAATTGCAGTGCCAGCAGTGCTCGTTTTACGTCAGCCTGATTTAGGCACAACTTTGCTTATTGTCTTCGGAGGGATTGCGATTTTATTTGCAGCGGGCATTCGCTTTTGGGTGTTTTTTGTTGGTATTATTGCATCTGCATTTCTTGCCATGTTAAAATGGTCAAGTCTTCCATCTTATCAAAGGGGCAGAGTAGAAACTTTTTTAAATCCCGAACGTGACCCCCTTGGTGCGGGTTATCAAATTGTGCAATCTAAAATTGCTTTTGGTTCTGGCGGAGTTCATGGAAAGGGCTTTATTCAAGGCACTCAAAGTCAGCTTAATTTTTTGCCTGAAAAACAAACTGATTTTATTTTTACAGTCCTTGCCGAAGAATTTGGTCTTATCGGTTCGGCAGGTTTGTTAGGGCTTTATTTAATCATCATTGGCTATGCTCTTTTTGTTAGTTTTTCTGTTGCGAATAGATTTGGACGGCTTCTTATATTGGGTATGGGCATTACGTTTTTTCTGTATATTTTTATTAATATGGGAATGGTTATGGGAATGCTGCCTGTGGTGGGCGTGCCATTGCCGCTTGTCTCATACGGTGGCTCGGCGATGCTCACTGCTATGATCGGTATGGGCTTTGTTTTTTCTGTGGCAATTCACAGGAATCAAAAAATTCCTCGGGGCGGTGCATTTGCGTGATTTTCTAAAAAAAGCTATTTTTTTGAACAGGATTCATAACAAAAACAATCGGTGATATGATCATTGACCATGCCTACTGCCTGCATGAAGGCATAGCATATGGTGGGGCCGCAAAATCCAAAACCTCGTTTTTTAAGAGCTTTACTCATTGCATGGGATTGGACTGTTTCAGCGGGAACATCTGCGCTATTTTTCCAAGTATTTTGGATTTGCACTGCGCCGACAAAGCTCCATAAAAATTCTGAAAATGCCCCTTCTTTTTCAGCTTCCATTTTAAGGTAAATTTTAGCGTTTTTAATGGTTGTAAGAATTTTAAGCCTGTTGCGGATAATGCCTTTGTCATTCATTAAGCGTTGAATGTCACTATCATCATATTGCGCAATTATTTTTGGCTCAAAGGCGTGAAAGGCAGTGATAAATGTTTCACGCCTTTTTAAAATAGTAATCCATGAAAGACCTGCTTGAAACCCATCAAGAATTAATTTTTCAAAAAGCTCTCTTGAATCATAAAGCGGCCTGCCCCATTCTGTGTCATGATACGCTATATAAAGCGGATCATTTCCTGACCAACTACATCTTATTTTAGTCATCATTCTTCCTCTAACTTTAGCCATTTTGGGATTTTAACTTCAAATTCACCTTGCTCATTATGAATAAGTTTCGACTCTTTAATTTTATCAAGTTTTATGAGGGCTAAGGCGTGGGATTTAGAGCTAGACCTAATTTCACCGATTTTTTTATCTTGATGATTAAAAATTGGTGCGGAGGGCTCGAACTTCCCTTTCAGCAGGGTGAGGGGAAGAAGCCGTTTTTTTATTTTCCCCCTATATTTCATTCGAGCTGTAACTTCTTGCCCCACATAACAGCCTTTTTTAAAATCAACGCCGTTTATTTCTTTAAAATTGCCTTCTAATATTGGGCTTTTATTTATGATGAAATCTGTCGAGCCTTCGCCAATGCCAAGGATAATGCGTCTTTCATTATAATCGTCAGATTTAGAGTAAGATGGCGCTATTTTAGATGAAATGGCTCTATATCCCATTTCGTCATGACGGGGGTCTTTATAATTAAAGTTTTCGCCTAATATGTTTTCTTTGCTGGCGAGGATAATGAAGTCCTCTGCTTTATCCAAAATATCCACATCAGCCCGCAGCCGGTACATCATAAGACGTTTTAAAAGATCATCTTTATGTATTTTTTCACATTCAATATATAAAATATCTTCCCATTCTGAAATAAAAAAATCATGAAGAAATTTACCTTGAGGCGTAAGAAGAGCACCGTAAACGGGTTTTTTGGGCAGAGAATCTAAATTAGCTGTAATAAGATTTTGCAGCATTTTCTTTCGGTCGCTGCCGCTAATGGTTATAATGCTGCGATTATCAAGTCTATTTATTTTATTCATTGAATATTCTTTAGTTAGATGAATTATAATATCTGCATTAGGGTTTCTATGATCCTATCTGACGCTTTTCCATCCCCAAAAGGATTTGCAGCATTTTTCATATCTTTATAATATTTTTGATTATGAATAAGCAAGCATGCTTCATCTAATATTTTATCATGCGCCGTCCCCACTAGTTTGTTTGCGCCTGTTTTGACCGCCTCCATTCTTTCTGTTTTCTCTCGTAAAACAAGCAGCGGCACATTTAAAAAAGGGGCTTCTTCTTGTATTCCGCCTGAATCACTTATGATGAAAAAAGCATTTTTCATAAGTTCGATAAATTCAGGGTATGGGGTAGGTTTCTTTAATATAATATTGGGCTGCGGGCTAATAATTTCTGTCGCTGCTGCTGTAATAATAGGGTTTGGATGCATAGGGAAAATAAAATTAATCCTTGGGTATCGTGAGGCAAGTTCTGCCAAAGTATGTAACATTTTTCTAAGAGGCGAGCCATGGCTTTCTCTTCTATGTAATGTGATTAATATATAGGGAACGCTTGATAAACCCTCAGTATTATTTGATGATTTTAACACCGTTTTAAGGGTATCAATAACGGTATTTCCTGTTACAAAAATTGTTTCTGGATCAATCCCTTCTTTAAGTAAATTAGCTTTATTATCGTCCGTGGGGCAAAAATGCCATTTGCTTAATTTACTGATGTTTTGTCTGTTTATTTCTTCTGGAAAGGGGGCTTTAAAATCATATGTTCTAAGTCCTGCCTCTATATGGGCAAGGGGAATTTTCATTTTTGCAGCCACAATAGCAGCGCAGAAACTGGAAGATGTATCACCCTGTACAATAATGAGATCAGGATTGAAATCTAGGATAATAGGAGTAAGGAATTGTTTTAATTTATTTAAAATTTGTGAATTATCTAAATTATTCCAGTTTGTGAGCAACTTTTTATTATCAGGAATATTAAAAGCCTTTAAAAGCGGTGGGATTAGGTCTGGGTGTTGCCCTGTAAGGCATAATTTAAGATCAAAAAGATTATTTTTAGTTAGTTTGTGATAAAGGGGGGCAAGTTTTATAATTTCTGGGCGAGAGCCACAAACCATTATAATTTTTTTCTTCGGTCTTATTAACTCTTCAATAATACTCATAATTTACTCATTAC
>JADGEY010000550.1 GCA_016744185.1 Emcibacteraceae bacterium
TTTATATTCTATTTATGTTTATATATTCATTGAATACTAATATGCTTGGTCTTGTTTATTATATAATGCTTCACTTTTATATAATACTTCCCATACTAGCTATATCACTAGATTTCTTTAATACATAAGCAATTTATTGAAAACCGACGTAAATTGCGGACATTTGATTTAGTTTCAAATCACAGTTTAACTAGGTCATTCCATCTCAACATACACCTATATATCTGGGTAGGTTTTTATAGGTATCGATAACGATGTATATAAATATACACTTATATATGTTGCAATTGTACACACAGGCATTCGATTGTATCTTTCAGGTTACATAACAATATACGCGAGATGAGTTTGTGTGAGGTACGCCGACCAATATAAATAAACAACGCTCATCGTTAGTATGTACTAGGAATGAGGAAGAGCCATAAAAACCAGCAATGGATATGTGTAGTAATCGAAACAATGCATTGTACTCTGTTGTCACGTAGCTCTGGTTAGCTGTGGTTAGCTGTGTATGACTGTGTGTGTGTGTGTGTGTGTGTGTGTGTGTGTGTGGATACCAGAGGCTCTTGTACTGGAAGGAGTACAGTCGAGTTAA
>JADGEY010000551.1 GCA_016744185.1 Emcibacteraceae bacterium
GCACACAAGTGTTCATAAAACAAGATTTTATTATCTTCAATGAAATCTGCATGGTTGTTAGTTTTTTTGTTCGTTACAAACATCTAGGCCAATGACCAGTAGTGACCCATTGTCACTGATACTGGACAGGTCAAGAATCTGACCTAGTCATGCTGACCACTGATGACCAGTCTAATTTAGTAGATAAAGCGCATAAAGCAAGTATATGTGTATGCTCTATCCTACTCAATTTATCTCTCTCTCTCTCTCTCTCTCTCTCTCTCTCTCTCTCTCTCTCTCTCTCTCTCTCTCTCTCTCTCTCTATCTCTCTCTCTCTCTCTCTCTCTCTCTCTCTCTCTCTCTCTCTCTCTCTCCCCCCTAGCCAAAACCTAGGGATCATAAAGTGTGACATTGTTATATTGTCTATCATCATCATTATCTATACTCATGTGTGTGTGTGTGTGTGTGTGTGTGTGTGTGTGATGTGTGTGGGTGTGTGATGTGTGCGTGTGTGTGTGTATATTTAGATTTATCTACCTGATGTCCCATATTGGAGACTACTTATATATATGATACTGAGTATGTGACTGTATCAAACATCACCTGGTGTACTAT
>JADGEY010000553.1 GCA_016744185.1 Emcibacteraceae bacterium
TGTGTGTGTGTGTGTGTGTGTGTGTGTGTGTGTGTGTGTGTGTGTGTGTGTGTGTGTGTGTGTGTGTGTGTGTGTGGAGATAAAGATATACGATAATAATCGAAACCAAGTGACACCGTATGACCTTAGAGGTCAGCATCGCTGTCGCAGCGGTCGTGTAGATATACCACGTGGTCACTGGAACCATCTGGAAAGTTCTAGAACTTCTTCTGGAACTTGTCATTGAAGTATGTGATATCAAATAAATATAATACAGTGTTGGTAGGTTTATAGGGTTTTGCCATGCGTGTGGTGAGGTGGGCGTGTTCAGCGTAGAATGTAGGCGTGTTCAGCGTCGAATGTAGGCGTGTCCAGCATCGAATGTGGGCGTGTTCATCGTTGAATGTAGGCGTGTTCAGCGTCGAATGTGGGCGTGTTCATCGTCGAATGTAGGCGTGTCCAACGTCGAATGTGGGCGTGTTCATCGTCGAATGTAGGCGTGTCCAGCGTTGGATGTGGGCGTGTTCAGCGTAGAATGTCCTCGTGCGAGCTGTTTTGTCTACAACTACTACTGCTTCTTCCGCTTCATCTTATTCTTCTTCTTCTGTTTCATCT
>JADGEY010000554.1 GCA_016744185.1 Emcibacteraceae bacterium
CCACTACCTCCACCACCTCCACATCCACCACCTCCACATCGACCACACACACACACACACACACACACCACCCATACTACCCACACCACCTCCACCACCCACACCACCCACACCACCATCACCTCCAATACCTCCACCACCACACACACACACACACACACACACACACACATCTTTTATACAATGATTGCAAACAAGTTTTATACAATGATTGTAACATATAAAATGTAAATACAAAATTAATTAATCAATGTATGACTAATAACCGCACAATAGTCAAACTTGGACTATAGTCCAATTTAATATAATATTCTATTTATTATGTTATATGTTATACAATTGGTGCAGTGCCCAGAAGCCTCCTGTATCCTGTATCCTGCCTAGTGTAATCCCTATATACATTGAATATACCAGGTTCACTGTATAATGTATACACTATATAGTGTAGTATTATTTTAATAATTATTACAATACAAATGCACTTCACAAAGTAACTATTAGCTTAATATAGATACTATAATAATAATAATATTAACGGTATATAACTATAATATATTTGATAATAGTATAATAAGATTATTATTATTATAG
>JADGEY010000555.1 GCA_016744185.1 Emcibacteraceae bacterium
AGTGTATATTAAATAAAGAATACATTGCATATTCTATAGATTTAATGGTGTATCTATTGTGATACATATAAACCTGATTAATGTTAATTATGCATGATCGCTTTACATGTTTAAGGCTATAAAACCTTAAGTTATTATATATTGCTCTAAATAAATAAATTGTAACACTTTTCAAAAATTATTTATAATACATAAACTCTATAAAATTTGAATATTATAATAATTATTAAAACAAGTAAATATTTATCATTTTAATCATGATTTTAAATAAACTAATATTTATTTTATGTAAAACTTTTTCTAAAATATAATATAACACTATAATTGCAAGCATTTTAAAAAATAAATATTGTATATATGAAATAATTGAAATAATAATATATATTCAAAATGTATTAGGTAGTCAATGTGTATGTACATTCCCTTTTTTATTGTTTTATTTAGTTTTATTTATACACCAATTAAGATAAAATATAACAAAAGTGTTTTACAAAATTATAAATTTGAGAAGAACATTGCTGATCTCTTGAATACTAAGCGGTCTTCAATTACGTTCCAATACCTATCCATACTAATCCTCCCCCTCCCCCAACC
>JADGEY010000556.1 GCA_016744185.1 Emcibacteraceae bacterium
ACACACACACACACACACACACACACACACACAAACACACACACAATATTATCACAATTGTGTAAATCAGGTCTCGGCTATAAACTTGATGCTATAAATTATTAGACATAAATTTTCAATAAAATCTAATCTAATCAATTTCGATTCTATAAATAGATTTCATACTTTACCCGGTTACTACGACAACTGTGCCGGCCTAGCGTATACCTTTTATATCACTACATCTTTATATCTTTGTATTCTTTCTCGAACTATAGATACTATGTTTAAATGAACTAAATGTTAATGAATATATATATACCTTTGTATTTTGACCCTTTTAATTTGTTCAACTTTGACCCAATTCAAAGGTATCGAATACCTGCACACGTTGAATGTGGCCCATCGAGACATTAAGCCCGAAAATATAGTTCTCGAAACTCAAAATGATCGCAGAGACAATAATGTCGTAAGTAGCGTAAGATATTATTACGTAATGATTGAATGGCGATAAGTGTGGTAATTATTGTGAGATGGTGATGATGATGATGATGATGATGATGATGATGATGATGATGGTGATGATGATGATGATGATGATGATGATGATGATG
>JADGEY010000557.1 GCA_016744185.1 Emcibacteraceae bacterium
GTACACACAAGAGTAAACATGTGTATAGACACACATATACACAAGCGTTTGCATACACGTGAACACATGCACACATACATGCGTATGTTCACGCACATACAAGCGCATACACACTGCACACTAAATTGGATTAAACTTATTTGAATCAACAAATCAAATAATTACCCAAATACTTATTGTAATTATTATTATTATTTATACAATCCACTACATATTATAGACACACGTACGACAATGATGATGACGATGATGATGATGATAATAATATCTAATGATGGCATTACTCTACATATTATAGACACTACTTATTATAGACATATTATTCAATCCACTACATATTATAGACACACGTACGATGATGATGATGATGATGATGATGATGATAATGATAATATCTAATGATCGCATTCCTCCCGCTTACCATCCCTTTACATTGACACCATCATCCATTCTACAGGTACTCTGCGTTGTCCTCTATGAATTCCAATCGACTGGAATCGCTGAAAGGTTATCAATGATTTATGTTCTCTGCCCGATTTGATATCACTCACCTTATCCCCCCTATCCCCCTATCCCCTTATCCCCCCATCCCC
>JADGEY010000055.1 GCA_016744185.1 Emcibacteraceae bacterium
ATGTTATGCTAAAGTATTATGATTAAAAAGAAAAATAAGTATTATAACCGTTCCCATATTTCGGAAGCTAAATTCAGGTATTTTTTAAGATGCTTTGCAATGGATTTAAACGCCTATGAAGCCCATCAAATCAGTCATATTTCTCACCGTTCTTGTAAGGTAATTTATGCAAAATTGCGGCTATATATAGCAAAATTGAGTAGTGAAAATAGAGCTTCTACAGGGACGTTTGAACTGGATGAAAGTTACTTTGGCGCACGCCGAGTTCGAGGTAAGCGCGGGCGAGGAGCCGCGGGAAAAACACCTGTATTCGGACTTCTCAAAAGAGATGGTAAGGTCTATGTAGAAATTGTTCAGAACTGTTCTCGTGCAAGCTTACTTCCTATAATACAAGGGAAAATACTAGAAGGCAGCACGATCCATACTGATGGTTGGAGGGCTTATGATGGGCTAATCCTAAATGGTTATGATCACTACAGAGTCTATCATTCTAAAAATGAATTCGCGCGAGGTAAGTGCCATGTTAATGGCATTGAAAGTTTCTGGAGTTTTGCCAAAAGACGGCTGGCCCAATTTAATGGTCTTGCCGAGCAGACATTCTATCTGCATTTGAAAGAATGTGAGTTTAGGTTTAATAACCGTAAAGCAGATTTATATGTTATACTTCTTAAAGAATTAAGAAAAAATCCCCTCTAAAGTTCACCAGACCCAAAACTATTCAGCCTTCGAATGCAGTAAAATATCAATTTTTCCAAAAATGAGGCGAGAAAAGAACAAGAACGGCAAAAAGTTCTAACCGCCCCAACAACATTCCAAAAGTTAAAAACCATTTTGCCGCATCAGGTAGGCTTTGGAAAGTCCCCGCAGGACCAATTGTTGAGCCTAGGGCAGGTCCCACATTAGCCATTGCTGTACCTGCTCCAGATATAGCAGTAATGAAATCCAGTCCCGTAAGACTAAGAGCCACGGTAAGCACAAGAAAACAAATAATAAAAAGAAAAAGATAAGAAAGAACAGAACCCATAACGCTTTCTTCAATCGGGTGATCATTATAGCGGGGAATAAACACTCCATTTGGGCGCAGCAAGCTTTTCATATGAGAGGCAAACATACTGCATAAAACTTGAAAACGGAAAATCTTAATGCCGCAAGAAGTCGAACCTGCACAGCCGCCAATGAACATAAAAAAGAAAAAGAACATAATCGCAAAAGAGCCCCAAACGGTATAATCCGTCGTTGCAAAACCTGTTCCTGTAATAATCGAAACCACATTAAAACTAGTATAGCGAAGTGCGTCTTGAAAATTATAGGTCTCTTTGAGGTAAAGCCATAATACGATGGTCGTAATGGCAACAAGCAATAAAGTTAAAAACCAGCGCACTTGAGAATCTTCTAAGATTGATCCCGTACTTCCCTTTAAAACCCGCAGATATATAAGAAAGGGCAGCGAGCCAACGATCATAAAAAACGTCACACTATAATCAATAAAGGCACTATCATAATGACCAATTGAGCCATCTGAAGTAGAAAATCCGCCCGTTGCAATCGTTGTAAAAGCATGATTAACCGCATCAAAAGCAGACATGCCTGCGATCCAGAGAATAAAGCCGCAGAGCAGGGTTAGCCCTATATATAAAAATGATAAAGCTGATGCAAGCTGAGTTGCACGGGGCAAGAGCTGCTCTCCCGTGTCCAGAGATTCCACTTTAAAAAGCTGCATTCCCCCGATTTGAAGAAGCGGTAAAATAGCCACCGCCATAACAATAATCCCAATGCCGCCAAACCACTGTAATATTGACCGCCAAAGCAAAATCCCCGGCGGCGCACCATCAAGCCCGATCATAACAGTTGAACCCGTTGTTGATATGCCTGACATGGCTTCGAAAAAAGCGTCCGTATAGCTCATTTCTGTCCCTGTAAAGACAAAAGGCAACGCCCCAAAAATGGGTAGGATAACCCACATGCTTACCGTTAAAAGAAAGGCTTGTTTTTGATTAATATCGCCTTTTACGCCTTGATTGCTGACAAAAAATAGCCCGCCAATAAAAAGAACAAACGCTGCTATAAAAAGAAAAACGTCCCGGTCTGCTCCATCAAAGCTATGTTCTATCATGGCAGGGAATAACATCCCTACTCCTAAGATGAAAAGCAGCAAACCATTTACAAGCATAATCGGACGAAAGTCAGTCAAATTTTATCCCTAAATTAAGAATAGCCTAAAAGATGCAAATCCTCACAGCGATCATTATTACCCCCAGCAATCATTATTACCTATGCGGATCAAAAGTTCCTACAATTGTTAAAAATTCACGCCGTGTTTTTTCATCTTTTCTAAAAAGCCCTGTTAATCTGCTCGTGACCATAGACGTTCCTTTTGTATGAACGCCCCTTGTGGTCATGCATTCGTGGGTGGCTTGGATAATAACTCCAGCCCCTAAAGGATCAAGAGCTTCCTGTATGCAGTCCGCTATCTGAGCTGTCATTTTCTCTTGCACTTGAAGACGCTTGGCATAGCTTTCCACAACACGGGCAAGTTTACTAATGCCGACAACTTTCTTATTGGGCAAATAGCCCACATGAGCAACGCCAATAATCGGTGCCATATGATGCTCGCAGTGAGATTCGAACGGTATATCCCGAAGAACAACCATTTCATCATAGCCTTCTACATCATGAAAAACCCTTTTCATCATCTCATGAGGGTCTTCATCATAACCGCGGTAAAATTCTTCATAGGACTTTACAACCCGTGATGGCGTATCAAGCAGTCCCTCACGTTCTGGGTTTTCACCTGCCCATTTAAGAAGTGTTCGCACCGCATTTTCAGCTTCACTGCGGCTTGGTTTTTCATTTTTTAGCATTTAGAACCATACCCTTTTTATATTAGACCAGCCTGTTTTGCTGCCTGCACTATATCATTGATCAAATCATCTTTATGCTCTAGCCCGACAGAAAGACGGATCATACCGTCCGTAATTCCAAGCTCTTGCCTTGTTTTTTCCACCACAGAATAATGTGTCGTACTTGCAGGATGCGTAATAAGACTTCTTGCATCGCCGATATTATTAGATATATCAATAATTTCCAAGGCATTAAGAAATTTAAATGCTTTTTCCTGCCCGCCCTTTATATGAAGAGCGATAACAGAGCCGCCTTTTGTCATTTGCTTCATCGCAAGATCATGCTGAGCAAAATCCTTTCTGCCGGGGTAAAGCAGCTCTTCAAATGCACCCGTATCCGCAAGAGTATCCGCCAAAGCCGCCGCATTATCACACATCTGATTAACCCTCAGTGCCATTGTTTCCAGTGACTTAACCATCACCCATGCATTAAAGGGCGACATATTGGGTCCTGTATTGCGGTAAAATGGCATGATTATTTCATCCATGATCTCATTGCTCGTCAAAATACAGCCGCCAAGACACCTGCCCTGCCCATCGATATGCTTGGTTGCCGAATAAACCACAATATCTGCGCCAAGCGACAAAGGTTTTTGCAATAAAGGGGTAGCAAAAACATTATCGACAATGACCAAAGCCCCCGCTTGATGCGCAAGTTTCGATACATAGGCAATATCAACAACATCTAAAGTCGGATTAGCAGGCGTTTCGATAAAAACAGCCGCTGTATTATCTCTAAAAGCTGTATCCCAATTTGCATTATCACGGCTATCCACAAAAGTAATATCAATGCCAAACTTTGGTAAGATTTGTTCTAAAATATAACGGCATGAGCCAAAAAGAGCTCGGCTGGCAACCACATGATCCCCTGCCGCTACAATCGCCATCAAAGCGGTCTGAACAGCCGCCATGCCTGTTGCGGTTGATCTTGCCGCCTCTGCTCCTTCAATTAATGCCATTTTTTCTTCGAACATGGCGCAGGTAGGGTTGCGAAGCCTTGAATATGTATAGCCTTCTTGCGTGCCTTCAAAGCGGGCAGCGGCATCTTCTGCTTTATCATATGAAAAGCCTGATGTCATGAACATGGCTTCACTAGTCTCCCCCGCTTCACTGCGCCATAATCCGCCCCTAACCAGCTGAGTTTCAAGCCGCCATTTAGAGGTAATCTCTTTTCTTGTTCCCGTATCTTTTTTCATATAAATATATTCTCCCTGAACTGTACAAAATTCATTACAGCCGCTTGTTCCTACCGCCTATCCTAAAAAAGATCAAGTTTTGAGTCTCTATTACTGTTCAATATTATATAAAAAGAAGAAAGATCAAATAAAGCTCTAACCTTTAAGCAAGCTTTTGAAACTGTCCTCTGGGGCGGTAAGCTTCCATGTAAAGAGGTAAAATACTATCTACGGACACTGGCTTGATACCGAAATCTTTAAGAGATTTAGACTTCTTATTCACGCAAGAATCTACGCCTAAAGCCTGATATTTTCCGAGCGTCATAGGAGCGTTGGGTAAAAAGCCCATCCCCCATGCCTTCATAGGGGCGATGAATTCGGGAACAGGGAATAGCATAGTTTCTTGGCTCGTCTCTGCCATCGTTTTTTCATATAATTCCTGAACGGTGTAAATCTCTGCGCCGCCAAGCTCATATGTTTGCCCTGCATATTTGCTTTCTGTTACTGCGCAGCTTATGGCTTTTGCCACGTCACCAACAAAAATAGGTTGCAACTTTGTACAGCCTCTAAAAAGAGGCGTTACAGGGTAGACTTTTATGATTTTTGCAATCGGAGTGAAAAGATCATCACCCTGCCCAAAGATAACGCTTGTCCGAAGAATTGTTGCAGCGGGAAAGCTCGCACGGATTTTTTCATCGCCTGCCGCCCTTGCTCTTGCGTAAGAGCAAGCTTCTTCCGAACTATCTGCTATAATATCCGAAAGGTGAATTAATTTAGAAACGCCGTATTCTGCCGATATTTTAGCAACAAGCTCTGCGCCTAAATCATAAATTTGATTGAATTTAGCTTTGCCCGCATCCAGAGAAACAGAAGAAAGATTAATGACAATATCAGAGCCTTTTACCGCAGCCCTTACAGAAGCTTCATTTTTTAAATTAGCCTGTACAAGCTGAATCTGCCCCACATCACCCAAAGGTAAAATTTCCATGCTTTCATTTGGATTTAAAACAGCAGTGCGGATACGTGCGCCTGTTTTCACAAGATGAGATATTAATGATTTTCCAATAAAATCAGCACCGCCAAAAACAGTGATGAGACGAGCAGCCATGTTATTTCTCCAATATTAATTTGGTTTTTTAAATCATATAGCAAATACAGTAAACCTAAACTCTAAAATATATATTAATCATTTTTTTCTGCAAAGGGAAATTCTTCTGCTTTTTCCGCTGTTTGATCAAGATAGATCGTTTGACTTGGAAAGGCAAAATCACTTCCCTGCTCTGCTACGATTTCTTTAATCCTGCACGCAAAATCCTCTTTTATTTCAAGCCATTCCCCCCAGTCCGTCGTCTTTGTAAAACAGTAAAGCATTAAATCAATTGAGCTTTCATTAAAACTATCAATGCGGACGAAAGTTGAGGCTTCTGAGGGCTTGGCAAAATCATCATTGCCCAAAATATAGCCTTCTATTTCAGATCTGATCGCTTTTAACTGCTTAATTGATGTCTCATAAGTTAAACCAATTTTCCAATATATTCGCCGGTGCGTCATGCGTGAAAAATTGGTGACTGCATTATCGGATAATTTTGAATTTGGTACATAAACAGGGGATTTATCAAATCTTATAACCGTGGTTGTGCGAAAGCCTATTTCTTTTACCGTGCCTTCAACCGTGCCGTCCACTTTAATCCAGTCCCCTGGAAAAAACCTTTTTTCAGCTAAGATAAATATTCCCGCTATTAAATTTTTAAAAACATTCTGCGCCCCAAGAGCAACCGCAACCCCAAAAAGCCCAAGCCCTGCGATAAGAGGCCCAATTTCAATGCCCCAAATTTCTAAAATAGCCGCAATCCCAATAAAACATATAAGTCCGCTTGCCACTTTACTAAACCATGCCATCATGGATTCTGTAAAAATCATTCTAAAAAACTTAAGGCTATAAATTAAAGGGCTAACCACATTAAAAGCAATCCAAAAAATATTAAAAGTAATCAGAGATTTATTAATAAGATAAGCAAGTTCACCTTCCCCATTATCAACCCCAAGAATATCTATCGCAAAAAAAATGCCGATAACAATTGGTACGAATCTTAAAGGCTTATCTAGAGCATTTAAGATTAAATCATCAAAATCATTCTCGGTTTTATCTGTAATTTTCTTAAGCTGCCCTAAAATAATTTTACTAAACAGCCTTCTTATAATCAAAGAAAACAGAATGATCCCTACTGCCATGATAAGCACGCTTATATTTACGCCATAAACGCCTTCTATCCACACTTCCTTTACGAGCTGTATGAAATCTTTTAATGATTGATTATCCATTTTTATCCTTTAGATTTATCCATATTCTTTTATAGATAATATAAATATGATACAATATCAAAAATTATTTCCCTTAAATGAAAAGAGACTTAAATGCTCTATGAATATTTGCGTTATCTGGTCAGCCCAGCGTCTCTTATATCTAAAAAAATGGGCTATTTAAAAGAATCTATCGCTATTGATGCAAGATATAAAAGACAAAAGAAAGCATGGACTAATCATCTTGATCAATGCCATAAATATATCATTCAATATACCAAAATGCTCCCCCCTAAAAGCAAAATTATGTTTTTAGGATCAGGCGCTTTATATGACATTCCTACTAAACATCTCATAAAAAAAGACCTTAAATTACAATTTGTTGATCTTGTTCATCTTTCTCATATCAAAAAGCTCTATAAAAATAATTCAAATATAACCTTCATTGAACATGATATTAGCGAATTTACGGATAGATTTTATAATAACCATGAAACTATTCCCCCTCACCCTTCAAATGATTTATTTGAAAAATATAAACCAGATTTTGTAATTTCTATTAATTTACTATCACAGTTATCCCTCAATTTTGAGAAATATGCCTCTAAAAATAACATTGAGTTAGCGGCGGGTTTTGCAGATAAAATAATAACCGCCCACATTCTTTGGCTTAAAGGTTCTAAAATTAATACCCTTATTATTAGCGATATGGAAAGACATTATAATAAAAATGGAAATGTTACCGAAATAGAAGAAATTATTCCTGACAAACTTCTTTCAAGCCCTGATCATCGCTGGAAATGGCATATTGCTCCAAAAGGTGAAATCAATCAAAAAACTGACCTTACTCACATTGTCGCTCTGTGGAAAATTTAATTTAAAGACAAGAAACTATATTTGATAATTTACCATTTTTTTAGATTTCAAAAGCTCTTCATCAACAATTCTAATGCGGTCTTCTTCAAAAAAGACCGTAACTGTAGTTCCCTTTTTCCATATGCTTTCCAATAGCACTTCACCTTTATGAAGTTCCATAAAGGCTTTAACCAAAGCAAGTCCCAAACCTGTTCCTTGATAATCTCTTGTATAGCTACTATCTGCTTGACTAAAGGGCTCCATAATTTCTTTGATTTTAGATTTTTTTATACCTATGCCATTATCAGATATTTTGATAGCATAACGTCCTGTTGTTGTAATGAAAGTTTCAACAGTAATCCTCCCTCCTTTCTTTGTAAATTTAACAGCATTTGAAAGAATATTAATTAAAATTTGCTGAAACATTCTTTCATCGGCAAATAAAAGAGGCAGTTTTTTTTCAAGCAATGTTTCTATATGAATATTTTTCTGATCTGCTTCACCCCGTACAAACCTTAAAGACTTTTCAAGAACATATTTAATTTCAAATTCATGTTCATTAAGCACCATTTGACCTGATTCAATTTTTGAAAGATCAAGAATATCATTGATAATACTAAGTAAATGAATACCACTATGGTTGATATCGCTTGCATATTCTTTTATTTTCTCAATCTTAAGAGTACCAACATAATCACTATTAATAAGCTCAGAAAACCCAATAATAGCATTTAAAGGGGTGCGCAATTCATGGGACATATTTGCTAAAAAATTTGACTTTGCACTATTAGAAATTTCAGCGTCCCTCTTTGCCGCTAATAATTCACTATTAAGCCGAGCTCTTTCTTCTTGATAAAGAACGACACGCTTTAACTGAACTATTAAAAAACCTAAATCATCTTTACTGTAAGCTGGGAGCTTTACACCAGTGCGCCCTTTTACAATTTCAGACATTACCTTTGATACAGCTTTAATTCGCCCAAACAAACTCACATGAAGAATTAAAGACCCAATTATCCATATTAAAACAACACTAATAATTGCAATAAAAACGTTAAAATTATTTAAATTTTCCGCTTTAGAAAAGAAATCGGACGTATTTTCATATACCCGAAGGGTGAAATATTGATCAATATTTTTAAATTTTACACCAACATCAATTGCTGCTCTTTCCGTAAGGTCTTTAACTTCTGTATTATTGCCACCTTTCCCATCAGAAAAGAAATTAGTAAAAATTATTTGCTTAGAAAAATTAAGAACTGCAATATCTGTTTCCGTAATTTCTGACAATCCCATTAACTTATTAAGCACAGAAGAAACCATTATCAGATAACCTGTTTCTAAATTATCACTTTTAATAGGCATGATTAACACATAGACAGGCGTTTTATCATGAGCAACTGTGAATAGACCGTGATCAGCGCTATTTTCTAGAATATTTGGTTTGTTTTTTCTCTGCATTTCTTGATGAATATCTTGAAGATCTATCAAATCCTTAGGGGCATTTTTTATATCATGACTTGTTGGAAAAAATTGAAAATAAAGAATATCAGATTTTATGCTTTTATCCCCTGAGGCTAAACTTAAATTTTTATTAGAAGACTTAAAGCTACCTGTATAATGCTTTCTAAGTTTCTGATGACCCTCTAACATACGTTTAATAAAATTTCCTTTAAACTGCATATTAGGGGCATGTTTATTAAGAAGATAGTCCTTAATGAGGTTAACAGCAACCTTTGCCCGATAGTCTTTTTCTTTTTCATAAATAAAATTTGAATAATTGTTAATAATATAAATATTAGAAAAAAAATGAAGGCAAACAATAAATAACATTAGACATAGCAATATGTTACGCAAAGATATAGTGCGTATTTTTTTTGCTATTTTATATTGAAATTCCTTAATCATCTAACCTCAAAAATTATTACGTTTCCCTTGATTTAATTAGAGCAAGGTAATATTAAATTGATAATTTTCAGTTAACAAGTTAAATTATATTAAATTACTATAATTCAAAGATAGCTATAGGATATGAAAAAACTCAAAAAAAATCAAGCCCCTTAACTACTTGTTTTCTAAGAACATCTAGTTAATTTAGACTACTTTTGCGCATCATAAGCCACGATTGCAGACATATTAAAGATGCCTCTTGCACTGGTAGAAGGCGTAACGATATGCACGGGAAGAGCAGCATTAAGCAAAATAGGCCCAATCATTAGACCATTGTCAATAGACTTGATAAGCCCAAGAGCAATATTCGCCGCATCAAGATTTGGAAAAACCATTAAATTTGCTGCGCCCTTTAATTTACTGTCGCTAATCATATTACTGCGTACTGTTTCGATTAGGGCAGCATCGGCGTGCATTTCACCTTCCACTTGCAGTTCTGGATCAGCCTTTTTTAGCATTTGCGTTGCTTTTTTCATTTTCAAAGCAGACGGAGCATGCGACGTTCCGAAATTTGAATGGGATAATAAAGCAACTTTTGGCTCTATACCAAAATCTTTAATGCGCTCTGCCGCCGCCAATGTAGATTCCACAATTTGTTCTGCTTTAGGGTCAATATCCATAAAGGCATCGGAAAGAAAGATCGTTTGCCGAGGCAAAATCATTGTTGAAAGCGTTGAAATACGGCGGCATTTATCCTTTTTCCCAATAACATCAATGATATATTTAACATGAAAGTCAAAGCGTCCGTAAGACCCACAAAGCATAGCATCAGCGTCCCCGCATTTAACCGCAAGAGCCGCTATCACGGTAGTATTCGTGCGTACAATCGTTCTTGCAGCTTCTTTCGATACACCTTTACGGGCTGTAAGATTATGATAAAGCGTCCAGTATTTCTTATATCTTTTATCATTTGCAGGATTAATAATTGTAAAATCTACATTTTCTTTAAGCCGAATTCCTAATTTTTGAATCTGCGCTTCGATAACATCAGGGCGGCCAATAAGTATTGGCTTGATCATTTTTTCATCAACAACAGCCTGAACCGCACTCAGAACATTTGCATTTTCCCCCTCCGCATAGATGACTGTTTTAATATCTTTTTTTGTTTTTTCTAAAATTGGCGACAGAAGCATCGAAGACTTAAATATAAAGCTTGAAATTTTTTCTTTATAGGCCTCCATGTCTTTCAAGGGACGTTTTGCAACGCCTGTATCCATAGCCGCCTGCGCAACAGCAGGAGCGATTTCTAAAATAAGGCGTGGATCAAAAGGTTTGGGAATAATATAATCTGGACCAAATTTTAATTCTTCCCCTCGGTAAGCATTCGCAACCACATCCGACGTTTCCTTAAAAGCAAGATCGGCAATGGCTTTAAGGCAAGAAAGCTTCATTTCATCATTTATTTCTGTTGCACTCACGTCCAATGCACCGCGGAATAAAAAGGGAAAACAAAGAACGTTATTGACTTGATTTGGAAAGTCAGACCGCCCTGTGGCAATCACCGCATCGGGGCGTGCTTTACGGGCAATTTCAGGAAGAATTTCTGGCGTAGGGTTCGCAAGAGCCAAAATAAACGGCTTTTCTGCCATCTCCTTAACCATCTCAGCGGTTAAAATCCCAGGAGCTGAAAGCCCCAGAAAAACGTCCGCTCCTTTAATCGCATCAGCCAAAGTTCTGTCTTTTGTATCACGGGCATAGGTATCTTTATATTTATTCATATCCTCCTTGCGCCCCTTGTACACAACGCCTTCAATGTCACAAAGAGTGATATTTTCTTTTGGCAGCCCAAGCGTGACAAGCAAGTTCAAACAAGCAAGAGAAGCCGCACCGCCGCCTGTTGATACAAGTTTAATATCCTCAATTTTTTTACCAACAACACGAAGCCCATTATAAATAGCCGCCCCTGCCACAATCGCCGTGCCATGCTGATCATCATGGAAAACAGGAATACCCATGCGCTCTTTCAAAGCCTCTTCAACAATAAAACATTCTGGCGCTTTAATATCTTCTAGGTTAATTGCGCCAAATGTCGGCTCTAATGATGCGACAATATCAATTAATTTATGAGGATCTAATTCTTCTATCTCAATATCAAAGACGTTAATGCCAGCAAATTTCTTAAATAAAACTGCTTTCCCTTCCATCACAGGCTTTGAGGCAAGAGGTCCAATATTACCAAGTCCTAAAACCGCCGTGCCGTTCGTGACAACCCCGACAAGATTTTGCCTGATCGTCATATTAGAGACCTCTTCAGGGTCTTCCACAATCGCTTCACAAGCAAATGCTACTCCGGGGGAATAGGCTTTTGATAAATCTCTCTGATTTGCCAGAGGCTTCGTTGGAATGATTTCCATCTTACCCGGCGTATTTTCCCTATGATAACGTAGTGAAGTTTCTTTTAAATTATCGGCCATTAACTATATCCTTCCAAAAACCTCCCAACCTTATACTCTGAAAGTTAAAATTTTCAATATATCCCTTGAAAAATATTAAAAATAAAAAAAGAGCAAGATTTCAAATCTCGCTCTTTAAAAAATTAAGTCAGTATTTCTAGAAATAGAAAATTATATTTCAACTTTCTTAAATTCAAAGCCAAATTCATCTGCAACAGCTTTAAAGGCAACTTTACCAGCCGAGACATTAATTCCCTCGAATAAATGCCTATCCTCTCTGCAAGCCTGCCTCCAGCCTTTATCCGCAAGCGAGACAGCAAAAGGAAGTGTTGCATTATTCAGAGCAAATGTAGATGTTCTAGCACAAGCCCCAGGCATATTCGCAACGCAGTAATGCACCACGCCATCGACTGTAAATGTTGGCTCTGCATGTGTTGTCGGGCGTGAATGAGCAAAACAGCCGCCCTGATCGATTGCAATATCAACCAGCACTGCGCCATCTTTCATCTTTTTAACAGTACCCTCCGATACAAGCTTAGGAGCCGCCGCCCCCGCAACAAGAACCGCCCCAATGACAAGGTCGGCATCAAGAACAGCAACTTCAAGATCATGAGCTGTTGAATATCTAGTCTTCGCTCGCCCACGAAAGCGTTGATCAAGACGGCGCATAACATTAATGTCACGGTCAAAAATCGTAACGTCCGCCCCAAGACCTACAGCCATTTCAGCCGCATTCATACCAGAAACGCCGCCGCCAATAATAACAACCTTAGCAGGGGCAACACCAGGAACGCCGCCCAAAAGTATCCCCATACCGCCCTGAGCCTTCTCCAGCGCATGCGCCCCCGCCTGCACAGACATACGCCCTGCAACCTCACTCATCGGGGCTAAAAGCGGTAATGAGCCATTATCAGCCGTCACCGTTTCATAGGCAATCGCCGTACAGCCCGATGCCATAAGAGCCTCTGTCTGCGGCTTATCCGCTGCAAGATGAAGATAGGTGAAAAGAAGATGATTTTCATTCAGCATTTTACATTCATTAAGCTGTGGCTCTTTAACTTTTACAATCATTTCAGCTTGCTCAAAAACCTGCTCCGCAGTGTCAATAATTTCTGCGCCAACAGCTTTATAATCATCGTCCCTAAAACCAATGCCCATGCCAGCACTCGTCTCAACAAGCACTCTATGACCATGATGTATAAGCTCTGCTGAACTCGCAGGCGTAAGACCCACGCGGTATTCATGAATTTTAATTTCTTTTGGTACACCAATAATCATCGCCAACTCCTCAATAAAATTTAAAAGATATTCTTAAAAATATTTTACAGCAAAATCATTCGAATATCTTTGCTAATTAATGTGAATTTTCTTGAATTTTCGTAGATTATTGCGTAATAACAACAATATGCAGCAAAAATTTCAAAATTTAAAGTTAGATAAGATTGATCATGCGATTTTAAAATACCTTCAAAAAGAAGGAAGAATCAGCAATAGTGATCTTTCAAATAATGTTGGTCTGTCCCAATCAGCCTGCCTTAGGCGGGTAAAGAGCTTAGAAGATCAAGATGTTATCGAACGCTACGTCGCTATTGTTAACCAAGCTGCGGCTAAACTTGCCCAAAATGTCTTCGTCCAAATCACCGTTGAAAAACAAACCAAAGAAAAACTTGCTGAATTTGAAAAACAAGTCAAAGAATGCCCGCAAATTATGGAATGCTACCTTATGTCTGGGGACAGCGATTATATGCTTCGCCTTGCCGTGTCCGATGCATCTGATTATGAACGGCTGCATATGGACGTTTTAACCACTCTATCGGGCGTATCTCAAATTAAATCATCTTTTGCCCTAAGAACCGTCAAAAACAAAAACTCATTCCCCTTCAAAAACCCCACTTCATAAGCAAGCCCCCAAAATGATCAAAGAGCCAACCATAATTCTAAGTCTTTCTAAATTCAAAAAACGCAAAAAACGTGAAGACAAAGAACAACGCTCATCAGAAAACCGTATTATATATGGTCAAACAAAATCCCAAAAAAAACACATTAAAGCAATAGAACAAAAAAAGACAAAAGCCCTATCCCACTTAAAACTTGATCCTAAAGATAAAAAGTAAAGAGTTAGCATGCACGAGCTATTACACCCTGTATCCCGCCGAGGAAAAAGAGGAAACACCGAATTAATTATGACAAATCCTTATATAAAAAAAGACATAATGATGTGGCAACAGCTTTCTGGACAATTTTTTAAGCGACATTCTGAATTTGCTCAAACTCCACCGGTGACATATAATTATTAGCCGAATGAATTCTAATGCGATTATAAAACACCTCGATATATTCAAATATTACATTTTTCGCTTCCTCTCTATCTTTAAATTTATGATGATGCGTTAACTCAGTTTTTAGCGTATGGAAGAAACTCTCAGCCACAGCGTTATCCCAACAATCCCCTTTACGGCTCATGCTTTGAATAATATGATGATCTTTCAATATTTTACGATGGCTGTGCGAGGCATATTGGCTTCCTCTATCAGTGTGCCAAATCAAGCCTTTCGCTGGCTTTCGCTTCCAAATAGCCATCAGTAGCGCATCATTAACAAGATTTGCTTGCATACGATTGCTCATAG
>JADGEY010000560.1 GCA_016744185.1 Emcibacteraceae bacterium
TGTGTGTGGGTGTGTGTGTGTGTGTGTGTGTGTGTGTGTGTGTGTGTGTGTGTGTGTGTGTGTGTGTGTGTGTGTGATTGTATCTTATGATTCAAGTACGCATTTACAAATTTAGAAGAATATCCATTTGTATATTTATAAATATAAAACATTTGAAAAACTGCAATTACACGAAAATATTACAATAATAGAAGAAACGATATCTTCCACATCCGTATTAGATCTATAGTTATATAAAATGTAGAGAGATCTATGGAACTGTGGCCGTCTGTTCTGAGAATTTTTTTTGCTAAGATTAATCTTAGCAAGGTCCTTATGAGTTTGAATAGTTCTGACACTTAAAATAAATCCTTGCTAAGATTTGTCTTAGGTAAAATTTGATGCTAAGATAATTTTAGGATCAGTAGTTCTGACGTTGCATTTATTAAGGCAAATTCTTAGCAAGGATTTTTTAAAGAATTTTTTAGGATTTTTTACAACAGACGGCCACTGGAGCCATAATTTCGCAAGTGAATCCACGTTAACCACGCCCATGTGACTAATGTAAACTCAGGCCCAGTACACTACCTAGATATATTACACTGTATTAC
>JADGEY010000562.1 GCA_016744185.1 Emcibacteraceae bacterium
ACACACACACACACACACACACACACACACACACACACACACACACACACACACACACACACACACACACACACACACATACACATACACACACGTACACACACATACCTACACACACATAGTCACACATACCTTGATATTTTCTAGTTTCACTTGCAAGTCAGAGTTTATGTTGTTTATGGCTCTGGAGGTATTGGTGGAACGTGAGTTGATTACTTGTATATCATATAGACGTCTGTATATGTCGTTCATTTCAATTGTGAGTGTGTTGTTGGCTTGTGCACTGGCCTCCTGGTACAACTTGAGGATAGGTAGTCGTACTGTGTGTGCGAGTGTGAGAGAGTGAGGGTGTGAAGGAGATCTATCTATCTATCTATCTATCTATCTATCTATCTATCTATCTATCTATCTATCTATCTATCTATCTATCTATCTATCTAATCAATTTATCTATTTTTTGCAGGATGAAGAATTTTACATTTGTATATACTCTCACCGTAATGGAGACACTATATTATTCCATCATGAAGGTGGTGTGGACATTGGAGATGTTGATGCTAAGGTTGGTTGGTGTGTGTGTGTGTGTG
>JADGEY010000564.1 GCA_016744185.1 Emcibacteraceae bacterium
AGGTACTATAGCTCCCCACATAAGGTACTATAGCTCCATAAGGTACTATAACTCCCCACATAAGGTACTATAGCTCCCCACATAAGGTACCATAGCTCCCCACATAAGGTACTATAGCTCCCCACATAAGGTACCATAGCTCCCCACAACGGAGTTTACCCCTGACAACGGCGTTCACCATGCGATGACACTTTCTTCTTAGGTGATAATTAGTCGGTCTAATTACATGAAGTGTATGCCTTGACAATCACTCAAAGTTCACCTTGTCAAAGGTCAACTCACTTTGAATGTTTTCTACTTTTCTCCAGGCACTTTTTTTATTTATACTTTTCTAGACCAAAGTGCTTTTTTCTGCTTGCTCTGCTACCTCTTTGACTAATCTATTAATATATTATTAATGCGCCGTGAAATAGTTGTACAGGAATTCAATCATGTGATGCTTTGGTATTAAAAGACAATAATGCAAAAGAAATTATACGGCAAACTAAAATAAAATTGTCTAGATTATTTATCCTCCCTTTATTGTAGATGTGTGTGTGTGTGTGTGTGTGTGTGTGTGTGTGTGTGTGTGTGTGTGTGTGTGTGTG
>JADGEY010000565.1 GCA_016744185.1 Emcibacteraceae bacterium
CTTTCTCTTCTTTCTCCACCCTCGGACCACTCCTCATCCTCACCTGCTCCTCTCCTCTTCCACCAACTCCTCCTCCACACCTCTTTCTCATCCCCCTTTTTCCACCTCCTTCTCCTCCACCAACTCTCCGTGCCCTCTGCCTCCCAACCTGCGTTTGTGTACCCCACAACAGCGACCACAGGCAGTTGCAAGCGTTTCCTATTCTTACGTAGCATTTGCCGGCGTTCCTTCAACTCTTTTAAACACTGGCGAATCTTGTGTTCTTTCATCTGCGAGAAGTTACAGGGGTCACAGAAGTCAAATGTAATACAGAGGTCACGAGTTACAGGGGTCAAAAGATCAACGGAATCAAAAGTGTCACACGAGACAAACACATGGGCTGCAAATTAGTGAATCTAAAACGCATTTGAACTCTGGGCTGTTTTAATCCCCCGTGACTAATCAATAATTATTGATAATTACAATAGATTAATAGATAAACTAATATCCAACAGAACAATTGCGCGCGCACACACACACACACACACACACACACACACACACACACACACACACACACACACACACACACACACACACACACAC
>JADGEY010000566.1 GCA_016744185.1 Emcibacteraceae bacterium
ACACACACACACACACACACACACACACACACACACACACACACACACACACACACACACACACACACATACACACACACACACACACATATACTCATACATCTACACACCCAACACACACACACACACACACACACACACACACACGTCCACATACACAGACGCGCTCGTGTGCACATACCTGTAATATAATATTATCGGGGAATTTCACTCTTATCAAAGAGTACCTATACTTTCGCAGACCCTGTAGTCTGTCTCGTTCTCGCATCTCCTTTGTCCTCAGCATTCCAAGTTTCTCTGCGGCCTCCCGCTTGGCCGCCTGTATGGTGTTGATGATGCAATGATGATATGATAATGGAATGTATGTTGCTGATGATGTGATGCAATATGTTGTTGATGATGCAATGATGCAATGTATGGCGATAATGGAATGTATAGTGTTGATGATGTGATGCAATGTAAGGTGATTATGCTGTGATGCAATATGTTGTTGATGATGCAATGATGCAATGAATATATGTATGGTGATGATGAAATATATACTGCCTGTATTCCTTGATGCAATATGATTGTATGATAGAATGT
>JADGEY010000568.1 GCA_016744185.1 Emcibacteraceae bacterium
GTCCCAGGACGACTGGAGCGACTCCATGACTCTACAGGATAAGTACAACAGCAAAGCAGCCGCCTTGTATAGGGATAAGGTGAGTTGTTTGTGTAGGTGTGTGAATGTGTGTGTGAGCGTGTCTGTTTATGTAGGTGTGTGTGTGTGTGTGTGTAGATGTGTGATTGTAGGTGTGTGTTTGTTTGTGAATGTAGGTGCGTGTGTGCGTGTGTAGGTGTGTAGATGCGTGATTGTAGGTGTGAGGTTGTATGTGTGTGTATAAGTATGTGTGTGTGTGTGTGTGTCAATGTAGGTGTGAGGGTGTATGTGTGTGTGAATGTAGGTGTATGTGTGCGTGTGTAGGTGTGTAGATGTGTGAATGTAGGTACGTGTGTGTGCGTGTCTGTGTGTGTAGGTGTGTAGGTACGTTGTGTGTGCGTGGGTGTGTGCGGGCGGGTATGTGTGTGTGTGTGTGTGTATTGAGGTGATAGAATGCAATGTGATTACCCTGTTCATGAAGGGGTTTGTATGTAGGGTTATGTGTTTAGGGTTTAGGATGTACTGTGTTTAGTGATAAGATATGATATACGTTCTAAGGTGTAAGG
>JADGEY010000569.1 GCA_016744185.1 Emcibacteraceae bacterium
CATCAATATCATCAATATCATTATTATCATCATCTACATCATCATCAACATCATCATCTACATCATCATTATCATCTACATCATCATTATCATCATCATTATTATCTACTTCATCTACATCACCATTATTATCACCATCATCTACATCATCATCAACATCATCATCTACATCATCATTATCATCATCATCATCAACATCATCATCTACATCATCATTATCATCATCATCATCATCATCATCATCTACATCATCATCATCATCATCATCATTATTATCATCATCATCTACATCATCATCTATATCTACATCTACATAATCATTATCATCATCATCATCTACATCACCATCATCGTCATCTACATCTTCATCATCATCATCTAAATCATCATCATCATCGTCATCATCATCATCGTCATCTACATCATCATCATCTAAATCATCTACATCATCATCATCTAAATCTTCATCATCATCATCGTCACTACAACCATCATAATCATTGCAATCGTAATCATCATCTTCACTACCAACATTTACATCTTCACTACCATCATTATCATTATCATTACCTTTACCATCACC
>JADGEY010000056.1 GCA_016744185.1 Emcibacteraceae bacterium
TTATACCACTTTACTATTTGTCTATGATACTAATTACTGCAAACAAGAGATATATATAATAAGAATATTTAAAATATTACAAATAAAGAAGTAAGTAGAATTTCATCAAATTACTGTTTTAATTTTTGTCAAATAAGATATATCATTTTCAAAATATCAGTTTCAGGATTGTTTTCTTCTTATGCACTAACCCATATTTATGAAATAAGATCTTCTAGATATTTAAAGAAACATCAATAAATGTTCTTTCATCTGTTTATTTAAACTCACTTTTCCTTTGAAGTTATTGTTTTGTTATAGAGATTACACTGTAATCATCGTTTGATATGATCGCCTCAACAGTTTCCACGCCAAAGCCGTTTTTTGCTCCATATTTCATACGTAAGAGGTGGATCACGTCTTTTCGAAGAGAGACGCTCAGCCTTTAGCCGCCTAATTTCAGCCTTTTCATAGCTTAGATTGGAAAAAATATTTGTTGCATTTTTAGGGTATAGCTGAATCATTTTCCGAAAGACTGTGCAGTCAGTTCTTTTAATATCTTTAGCTTTATGTCCCCCCTTTTTGCACAAAATTTAAAAGAAAAATACAACAAAATCAATAAGTTATTTTACATTAAAGGGAGGAAAAGTGGAAATGGTGGGCGATACAAGATTTGAACTTGTGACCCCTACGATGTCAACGTAGTGCTCTACCCCTGAGCTAATCGCCCACATAAATGTGAGATACCATTAGGAAATCTGTGAAAAGATTTATAGCCTATTCTTTTTAAAAGACAAGCCTATAATCTTTAAATTTAATGCATCTTAATATTAAAAATAAGATCTGGTAAATATTAGATCAAATGTTCTTTGACTTTTAAGAAACGAATATCAGAATTATCTTCTTGTGCTTTATCAAGCCGCCATGCATTTCGGGCAAGATATACCGGTGCGCCCATGTGATCTTCTGCCATATTTGCTCTATTTGTATCAATGAATTTTTTAAGCTTATGGGGATCATCTGATGCAAGCCAAACAGCAGTATAAAGCGACGTTGCCTCAAACCTGCAAGGCACATTATATTCTGTTCGAATGCGGTCAGCCATGATTTCAAATTGCAACATACCAACCACACCAACAAACCATTCAGAACCAATAGTTGCTTTAAAAACGCTTGCTGCGCCTTCTTCTGCGAGCTGTTCGAGCGCGCGGCTTAAATGTTTTGCTTTTAACGGATCATCTGGACGGACGGTTTGAATATATTCAGGGGCGAAACTTGGAATGCCTGTAAAGATTAAATCTTCCCCTTCTGTAAGGCTATCGCCAATGCGTAAATTGCCATGATTGGGAATGCCGAAAATATCCCCTGGCCATGCTTCTTCTGCAAGTTCACGGTCTTGGGCAAGGAAAAGAACGGGGTTATGAAGGGCTATGGTTTTTCCATTTCGAACATGTTTTAACTTCATGCCTCTTTTGAATTTTCCCGATACAATGCGGAAAAAAGCAATTCTGTCTCGGTGTTTTGGATCCATGTTTGCTTGAATTTTAAAAACAAATCCGGATAGTTTTTTTTCTGTTGCGATAATTTCACGGCTTTTCGTTTTAAAATTTTCAGGGTGCGGTGCAATATTGCTTAGCCCACGCAACAATTCTTGCACGCCGAAAGTATTAATGGCTGAGCCAAAATATAGAGGGGTTAAATTGCCTTCTAGGAAAGCTTTTTTATCAAAAGCAGGGCAGAGTTCTCTGACCATTTCCACATCTTCACGAAGTTTTTCAAGCAGATGGGTAGGGATAAGCTCAGCAAGTTTTGGATCATTAATGCCATTACAGGTTACGCCTTCATCAGGTTTAATGCCTTTTGATTTTTCTATTAAAAGGACTTTATCTTCAATAAGATCATAACAGCCGAGAAAGTTCCGCCCGCTTCCGATCGGCCAAGTGACGGGCGTTACATCAAGAGCTAGTTTTTCTGTTATATCGTCAAGAAGCTGGAATAAATCCATAGAATCTCTATCAAGTTTATTGACGAAACTTATGATCGGCATATCCCGCAGGCGGCATACTTCGAATAATTTACGGGTTTGCCCTTCGATTCCTTTTGCGCCGTCAAGAACCATAACGGCGCTGTCGACGGCGGTTAAAACTCTGTATGTATCTTCTGAAAAATCTTCATGCCCTGGCGTGTCGAGCAAGTTATACATGTTATTTTCATATTCAAAAGTCATTACAGATGAGGTTACGGAAATGCCTCTTTCTTGTTCAACTTTCATCCAATCTGAACGGGCGCGCCTTCTATTTCCCCGTGCTTTTACTTCTCCCGCTTGCTGAATTGCGCCGCCAAAAAGAAGCAATTTTTCAGTCAAGGTTGTTTTACCTGCATCTGGATGGGCAATGATTGCAAAAGTACGTCTGCGGCGGACTTCTTTTTCTAACTCGGACATATATGAATCCATAATTTTTATCTTTTATAATGGGCGGAATTTATGTCTTATCCTTTTAAAAGTACAGGAAATAACATTTTAAAATTTGATTTTTTCTATTCTTTTGATTTAAGTAAATATTAAGCAGCTCTATTCAAGGGAATAAAAATATAGTATATTATAAATAACAGGAGAGAAAAATGAGTAAGCTTAAAATTAAAAAAAAGAAAAAGAAGATTACAGGTTTAGACCGCAAAACCATTTTTCTTTTTGGTACAGTTCTTGTTGTAATTATTCTTTTGATGAATATTATTTAAGAGCTTTATCGGGGCTGTCCCAGATAAAGCATCTTTTATGATTACATCATTACCAATCGATTTTCGTTAAATCGATTGGTAAATTATGCTTTTGAAAAATATTGAATTTTAGTTCTACAGCCTATGGCTTTAAAAATAGCGCATGGCTTTAAAATAGCGCATGGTTTTAAAATAGAGTCTCCGTATATTTTAATTCATCACCAACATATATCGCTTTAATTGCAGCGTCTCCTCGGTGGTCAACCATGATTTTCATGGTTACGCTTTTGTTGTCTTCAGGGCGTTCAAGCTCCATACCTGTTCCTTCTGGGACAAAGTAATTCTCTATGCCATATTTAAAGAATAACCGCGGATTTTCATATTCATTGCGGCGTTTTAAAAAACCTTTGATTGCAGTTTGGTTCTCTTTCAAAGAGGGGTAATCGCTGGAAATAGCAACGGCTTCCCAAAATTTTTCTGACTTTTCTAGGGTGATAAAATAATATTTCTTTACCTTTAATTCTTCATCCGTACGGATTGATGCAAGAGCTATGGTTGAAATTTTATATTCAATGCGCACATAATCCCCCCGAAATAATGATCTTGGGTCAATTGGGGTTGTTTCCAATAATATTGGGTCTCCAGTGCTTAAAGTCATTTGTTTTTTGAAGATCATAAAACCTAAAATCAATGTTTGCAGGGTAATAATCAGGATAATTTTTTTGCTAAATGATAGTTTCATCTGTTGTCTCCTGCTTTTATTTTATTTAAGTATTTTTTTCTTTGTTGATCTAAAAAATAACTCAGGGTAATTAAAAGCAGCCCGCCGCCAATTAAAACTAAAGAGCGATTCATCAATGTCCACATATTGGTAAAATATACAGTCATCAAAAGAATTATAATGAATATTATACTCAGATTAATATAGGCTTTCCGTGCCGTTTTATAGCCGTAATGGGCGAGCCAAATGAGGCACATAAACATTGTGATGCGGCAGAGAGCTGAAATGACAAAGGGTTCATACAACCCATAAAACGTCATTATTTCTAGCCCAATTAAAAGGGAAAATAGAGCCATGACCCAGATAGAGTTTTTTACATCCTTTACGGTTAATTTCTGAAAGAAATAAATACTCACCATACTCAGAAAGGCAGGAATGCCAAAAATCAGACCGCTATATAGAAAAGGAATAGCTTTAATTTGAGACTTGAAGCCAAAAAGCCTACTTTCTTTGGGCTCTATGATAAATTCAAAGCCGAGCAGATAAAAGATAATGAAGAAAATAATAAGCAGATAGAAACGTAAATTATATGTTATTTCATTCATTTTTTTACTGGTTAAAAGAGCCAGAATACCGGGGAGGGAAATAAGCATTACCGAGAAATAAAGGAGTAAATATTTTCTGCTTAGAAGGCTGCCCGTTAAAATTGTCCCTGGGCAAAGCCATAAAATCCATATGGCAAGGGCAATATAGGCAGCATGTTGTGTTTTAACCCATTTTTCCTTGATGATGAGAGCAAAATATAGCCCCCAAAGAATGAAAAACTGTAAATGCGGCACTTCGGTAAAATCAAAAGATTCCATGCTTGACCAGAGGACTGTCAGGCACAGACCTAGAATGGCGATGATGGGTATTTTAAACAGCCATGCACAGGTTAACGCCCCCAAAGACCAGACAAGAACGCCATCAGGAAAATGGCTATCAATATGGTAGGCTTGGGCAATAAGCATGATGTTTGAGCCAAATAAAATGCTGCCGAGTAAAATAAGAGCTTGCCCTATTGAAACGGATTTTTCGCTGGTAATAAAATACCCGCCTAAACCATAAGAGAGCCACATACTACTGAATAAAATAACCAGTTTACTTAATTTAGTCATTTCGTCCCAATTGGCAGCAAAAAAGGCGATAACACCGATTCCCATAACAATAGCGCCAAGATAAGAGATAAAACCGCTTGAGGAAAGCCCGTCACCACTATTTTCTGAATCTTGCCAGATTAATTGGCTGTTTTCTTCTGTTATCCAGCCCTTATCCTGCCATCTTGGTAGTTTTTCTTTAAGATATGAATTGAATTTTCTGTTCCAAAAGCTCATTAAAATATTCCCGTACAGATTTATATGCTTATTTTTCAGGTGATGGTAGAGTATTTTTTAAGGAATATAAAACAAATAATTCAACAAAAAATAAAGGAGAACTAGATAATTCTTAAAAAATACAGTGTTTATATAGTGCGTTAGAGGAAAAAAATATCTATAGATTATATTCAAAATAGCCTAAATTTAAGTAAAATAAAAATAAAATCTTGACGAAGCTTTTTCTTTCTCTATAGTCCGCCGTGGGCTATCCCTCCCCAACGGGGGACGCTTATTCTGCAAGGAGTAGGAGACATAACAGAATGATACCTTTAGAGAAACCAGCCTCTGCGCTGTTCTCGTCAGGTCCGTGTGCAAAACGCCCCGGATGGACGATTGAAAATTTGAAAAACGCTTCATTAGGGCGTTCTCACCGTGCCGCTACTGGCAAAAATAAACTTAAATCAGCGATTGATTTGACAGGCGAAATTTTATCTGTGCCTGAAGGATACCGTATTGCTATTGTTCCCGCTTCTGATACGGGGGCGGTTGAAATGATGCTTTGGAATCTTTTGGGCGAGCGCGGCGTTGATATGCTGGCGTGGGAAAGTTTTGGCAAAGGCTGGATGACGGATGTTAAGCAGCATTTAAAGCTAGAAGACGTTCGCTATTTTGAAGCTGAATACGGCAAGCTTCCTGATTTAGACCAAGTGGATACCGACCGTGATGTGGTCTTTACATGGAATGGAACAACATCAGGGGTGCGCGTACCCAATGCGGATTGGATTAAATCTGACCGCAAGGGGCTTACGATTTGTGACGCGACTTCTGCGGTATTTGCTCAAGATTTAGATTTTGAAAAATTAGATGTCGTGACTTTTTCTTGGCAAAAAGTAATGGGCGGAGAAGCAGCTCATGGCATGATTATTCTTAGCCCTAGAGCTGTGGAAAGATTAGAGAATTATGTGCCGAAATGGCCTTTACCTAAAATTTTCCGCCTGACAAAAAAAGGTAAATTAATTGAAGGCATCTTTTCAGGTGCGACAATTAACACGCCAAGTATGCTGTGCGTAGAAGATTATTTGGATAGTCTAAACTGGGCGCAGAGCATTGGCGGCCTGAAAGGTCTTATGAAGATTTGTGATGATAATTTAGCGGTCATTAAACAATGGGTTTCAAACTCATCTTGGGCTGAATTTTTGGCGGTTGATGATGCGGCTATTTCGAACACATCTGTTTGCCTTAAAATTACAGCGAGCTGGTTTACCTCTCTTGATGATGACAGCCAAAATAAAGCGGCAAAACGGCTTGCGGGCATTCTTGCCGGCTATGATGCTGCTTATGATGTTGGGCATTACCGTGATGCACCAGCGGGGCTTAGAATCTGGGCAGGGGCGACGATTGAGACATCTAATATGGTGCTTTTAATGCCTTGGCTTGATTATGCTTATAAAGAGCTAGAAGCTGAATATATTTAAATATTCCACTAATTTTTAAAATAGAGAAAAATCATGGTTAAAGTTTTAATTTCAGATAAATTAAGCCCGCTTGCGAAAGAAATTTTCGAAAAACGCGGCATCATAACGGATCAAATTACAGGATTAAGCGCAGATGAGCTGCTTAAAATTATTCCAAAATATGATGGTCTAGCAATTAGGTCGGCAACGAAAGTATCGCCTAAATTACTCGCCGCTGCGACAAAATTAAAAGTCGTTGGGCGTGCAGGAATTGGCGTTGATAATGTCAATGTTAAAGAAGCGACCACACGGGGCGTTGTTGTGATGAACACGCCTTTTGGTAACAGCATTACAACGGCTGAACATGCAATTGCGATGATGTTTTCTATTGCTCGCCAAATTCCTTCTGCAAATGCGTCTACCCACGCAGGGAAGTGGGAAAAATCACGCTATATGGGGGTGGAGCTTACCTCTAAAACGCTTGGGATTATTGGCTGCGGAAATATTGGCTCTATCGTTGCCGAACGGGCTATTGGGCTAAAAATGAAAGTGATCGCCTTTGATCCTTTCTTAACGCAGGATAGAGCAGATGAAATTGGCGTGGAAAAAGTCGCGCTTGATGATATTTTAGAACGGTCTGATTTTATCAGCCTTCATACGCCGCTTACCGATACAACAAGAGGAATTTTGAGCACAGATGCCTTTAATAAAATGCAGCCTCATGTGCGTATTATCAACTGCGCAAGGGGAGGGCTTATTGATGAAGAGGCTTTGAAAATCGCTCTTGATGAAGGTAAAGTTGCCGCCGCTGCGCTGGATGTTTATTCTGTTGAGCCTGCTAAAGAATGTATTTTATTTGGCTATGATAATGTGGTTGTAACGCCGCATCTTGGCGCATCTACCAATGAAGCTCAGGTGAATGTTGCCGTTCAGGTTGCAGAACAAATGGCGGACTTTCTTCTTGAAGGGGGGGTGACAAACGCTCTTAACATGCCATCTCTTACTTCTGAAGAATCTGTGAGACTGAACCCTTATATTGAACTTGTTAAAGACCTTGGAACTTTTGCAGGGCAGCTTTGTGAAAATACGGTTCAGTCTATTCAAATCGAATTTAAAGGGGACGTTACGGAGCTTAATCTGCGTCCGCTTACTTCTATTATTGTAGAATCTCTGCTTAGCCCCATTATGGACTGCGTAAATATGGTTAATGCTTTGTCGGTTGCAAAAGAGAGAGAAATCGAAGTGATCGAAAGCAAGAATGAAGCGGCCGGCGACTATAATAGTTTAATTACAATTAAGGTAACAACGAAAAAGGGCGAACATTCTGTATCAGGTACGCTTTTTGCAGATAAAAAACCTCGTATTGTAGAAGTTGAGGGCATTCGTCTTGAAGCGGAGCTTACCAAAAATATGATCTTTGCTGTCAATAATGACCAGCCTGGTTTTATTGGCTCGCTCGGTACTATTCTGGGGGATAACAACCTTAACATTGCAACCTTTAATTTGGGAAGACATGAAGAGGGCGGAGAGGCTCTTGTTCTTGTTGCGGTAGATGCGTCTGCAAGCAGCGATGTGATCGCCTATATTAAAAAATTACCCCAAGTAAAACGTGTTAGAGCATTAAGTTTTTGAAATTAAACCTGTATCCGTAGGTTTAACCAACTGGGAGGGTATTTTTAAAATATCCTCCCTTTTTTTATGCTTTTAGATGCAATATTTTACAATAGAGTCTTGCTTAGAATCCTTTGATCTTGTAAAAACTAAAATAACAGAAGTTTAAATATTCTACTTGGCAAAATAAATGCTATTTAAAAGTTAATAATCAAGGGATTAGTGAAAATGATTAAATCTATCTTACTTATGATAATAGCATCTTACTTTTTATTCGCCAGTGCGGCACATGCGCAAAGACATAAACATGAAACCGCAGAAAGAATGAATAATCACACACATATTGACCCTAAAGCTCATGTGAGTGTATTTGATCATCTCTATATTGGCGCAGGGCTTGGTTATAATAAAATATCAGGTTTTGAAAAATATGACCCTCTTTTTAATATAGATGAAAATGCCTTAGATATATCTGGCATTTCTTTCGATCTTTTTGCAGGAAAACGTTTTGAAATTGGACGAGGTTTTTTTGTGGGTGCAGAAGCTTTCTATCAAGGGGATACAGCAAGTAATGAACATTATTTTAAATATACAAAACATATTGATATCGCAGGAGAAGCTCTAAAAGAGCAGCCGATTAGAGGGGTTGCCGTGGGCGAGGCGAGAGATGTTTATGGTCTGCAAGCAACATTTGGTTTTGAGGTATCAAAAAATATACTTTTTTCTGCTAATGTAGGCTATTCTTGGAGCGGCGTTGATTATACATTTATCCATAGGTCAAATAATACATATATAAAGACCACAAAAGATAAAGATGATAAGGATGTAAAAACAAAACATTATTTCCTTAATGAAACAGTTACTGAATCTGCAAAGGGCTCTGGCATTAAATTTGGGGTCTCCTTTGACTTTTCTTTAAGTGATAATTTTCTAGTGCGCTTGTCTGGCAATATGCATAAATTTAAATATGATGCTTTAATCAATAGCAAGGTAAGTTCAAAAAGCTTGACACGATTAGGCGTTGCATCTTCAATTATCATTGCGTTTTAATTTTGACTAGCAAATTGTTTTTGGCGATAGTTCTTGAATGGCTTTATATTGCGATAAAAAGATTTGCCCTGTAAGATTATCTAGGAAGTGGGTATGTTGCAGACGGTCCATAACAGGGCCTTTTACTTCCGATAAATGAAGTTTAATACCGCTTGAATTTAAATGGTCGCAAATTCCATCAAGGCTTTTAAGCGCGCTTGAATCAATTTCATTTACCGCCGAACACATTAAGATCACATTTTTTAAATGGGGCTTGGTTGCGATAAGCCTATTAATTTCATCTTCTAAAAAACGGCTGTTTAAAAAATAGAGACTTTCATCAATGCGCATGGTTATGGTTTCATCGCATATCCTTACGTCATGGCGGTGGATATTGCGAAAATGCTCTGTATCTTTGACAAGTCCAACAACAGCGATATGGGGGCGGCTTGTGTGTAATATATGCAAAAACAACGAAGCCACAACGCCGATAATAATCCCAGGTTCAATGCCAATAATTAAAACCGCTATTATTGTAAGGGCAGAAGAGATCCCATCAGCTTTGCGGTATTTCCATGTTTGAATTAGGCTTTTAAAGTCGACAAGGCTTAAAACGGCAATGATGATTGTTGCTGCTAAAATAGCTTGGGGTAGGTAATAAAAAAGAGGCGTGAAAAACAAAGTGATGATGGCAATTAAGATCGCTGTCATTCCCCCTGCAAGAGGCGTTACAGCGCCTGCATCAAAATTTACGACAGAGCGTGCAAAGCCGCCTGTAACAGGGTATCCGCCTGAAAACCCAGAAGCGATGTTCGCTGCGCCAAGAGCGATAAGCTCTTGATTTGGCTTAATGCGCTGACGTTTTTTAGAGGCAAGAGACTGGGCAACGGATACAGATTCCACAAAGCCGACAAGGCTTAAAATAATAGCAGAAGGAAGTAATTTTTCAGCCATTTCCCAGTTAAAATGAGGGATTGCAAAAGGAGGAAATCCCGTAGCAAGCTTGCCAACAATTTTAACATTTTGACTTTCGGTAAGATTAAACTGGTAAACAGCTAGAATGCTTAAGATAATAGCGAAAACAGGACCTGTTTTAACGATTGCATCTATTAGATGGTCATTCCAAGATGTTTTTTGTAAAAGAGGTTTTAGGCTTGTTCGAACCCAGAATAGAAAAATGCAGCCAGAAAAACCTAATAATAAAGTCATATAATTAATTTCCTGAAACCCAGCATAAAGCTGCATTATAATCTCTTTTAAATGTGCTGCACCGATGTCAATGCCAAGAATATGTTTCAGCTGGCTTATGGCAATGAGAACGGCGGAGGCTGTGATAAAAGCCGTAATAACAGGGTGGCTAAGCAGGTTAGCAATAAAGCCGAAACGAAAGATGCCAAGTAATATTAGGAATATTCCAGACATGGTGGCAAGCATGATCGCAGCGGTAATCTGATCTTGCAGTTCATTATAGCCCGCCTCATTAATAGCCGCTGCAGTCATAAGAGAAATAACAGCAACGGGCCCCACGGCAAGAGTGCGGCTAGTGCCAAATATTGTATATAAAACCAGCGGTAATATGCTGGCATAAAGACCGATAATCGGCGGAAGCCCTGCGAGCATTGCATAAGCCATGGACTGGGGAATGAGCATTATTGCAACGATAATACTGGCAATAAAATCATTTGTGAAATCTTGCCTGCTATATGTTTTTATCCAGCCTAGGATTGGAAAAATACTCGTAAACTTCATTTGTAATCCTAATTTATTAAGGTAGCTTTTGAACTTAAAGTTTGTTAATTGGAATTTTAATATAGGAAATACCATTGCTTTCAACAGGCGGCATATGCCCCGCCCTCATGTTAATTTGCACCGATGGGATAATTAACTTTGGCATGTCAAGTTTTGCATCACGGGCTTGCCTAAGCCTAATAAATTCTTCTTTAGTCTTACCAGCCAAATGAATGTTTGTCTCTTTTTCATCTTTTACCGTTGAGATCCATTCAAAATCACGCCCATTTGGAGCATAATCATGACACATATAGAGAATAGTTTCGTCAGGAAGAGCTAAGATTCGCTGAATTGATTGGTAAAGATGCTCTGTATTTCCACCTGGAAAATCACAGCGTGCAGTGCCGTAATCGGGCATAAATAACGTGTCTCCAATAAAACAAATATTATCAATTAAAATAGAAATACACGCAGGCGTATGCCCTGGTGTAAAAAGAATTTTTGCGCTTAAATTACCGATATTAAATTCTTCATTATCAGAGAAGAGATGGTCAAACTGCGTTCCATCTTTTGAAAAATTATCTTCTGCGTTAAATATAGGAGCAAAAGTATTTTGGACTAAATTTATATTCCCCCCTATAGAAGATTTCCCGCCAATAGATTTTGATAAATAGGGCGAAGATGTAAGATGATCGGCATGTATATGAGTTTCAATAATCCACTCACATATCAACCCATTTTCTTTAACGTAAGATATAATTTTATCAGCAGATTTTTTAGAGGTGCGCCCTTTAATAGCATCATAATCTAGGACAGGATCAATGATAGCACATTTTTTTGTTTCTGGGTCCGACACAACATAGCTAACCGTGTATGTTGCAGGATCAAAAAAACCTTTTACGGTGGCTTTTGGCTTTTCTTTAAAACCCTTTAATAAATGGTTTTTTTGTATATTAGTCATTATGAAAGTCCTTTAATCTGCATATTTCAAAGGTTTGAATATTTAAATTAGAATAGGGCCTGTACCAGATAACCAGATTATTTATTCCCTAACTGTTTGTTTTAGATTGATTAATTGGGGTGAGGGGTCACTGTTATTAAAACGCCACTCACATTCCTTTAAAAATAACCCAAAATTCTCCTTGGGTACAGCCTTAAAGTTGCTGAACTGGCATCAGGGATAATCTGTAGTGTACAGCCCCAATTAAATATACTTTTGATTCAGGCTCAGCAATTGAGGCTGTTCAGAGCTGGGTTGATCCTAAAAACTGCATAGGGTCTGTTAAGCTGTAAAAATAAAGATATTAGAATGACCTAGCCCTACAGCCGCTTAAAAAAATTGTTTCTGGAAATAATGGTATTTTATAAAGCTAAATGTTTGTTTTCATCATTTTTTAAGACGGTAAGCAAGCTGTGGACGGCTAATTCCCAGTATTCTTGCCGCAGCAGATAGATTGCCATCCGCTTTTTGAACGGCGGCTTCGATGAGCGTTCTTTCTACTTCTTCAAGGCTAATATTTTCTTCGAGTAAGCTATCAATAATTTTTGCCGTAGGCTGATCTTTGTGGGGTAGGTCAATTTTTTCTGAATCACCAAGATCGCCTTCTTTGTTAATGCCTAAAATTGGGATAGTAACTTTTTCGCCAAAAGTAAAAAGATGACAAAGGTCAATTGCGCCATCATTAGGGGCTAAAATAATGCCCCGTTCGACTAAATTCTCTAATTCCCGAATATTACCAGGCCAAAAGTAATTTAGAAATCCGTCAATAGCGCGGGACGTAAATCCTGTAATGTTTTTTTTATAATTTCCACAATATTTTTTAAGAAAGTGGTTTATTAACAAAGGAATATCAGCTTTTCTTTCTCGCAAGGGCGGGATATGGATTGGAAAAACATTCAATCTAAAGAACAGGTCTTCTCTAAAACGCCCTGCTTTTACTTCTTCCCTTAAATCAACATTTGTTGCTGCGATTACACGGATATCAATATGAACTGTATTTTTTCCCCCGACACGGTCAATTTGATGTTCTTGTAATACTCTGAGCAGCTTTCCCTGAGCAGAAAGGGATAAAGTACCAATTTCATCTAAAAAAATCGTTCCCGTATCAGCCCGTTCAAACCGGCCCGTGCGAGATTCTACTGCCCCTGTAAAAGCCCCTTTTTCAACGCCAAATAATTCAGATTCAAGTAGGCTTTCTGGAATAGCTGCGCAGTTAACCGCAACATATGGACCATCTTGCCTGTCACTAATATTATGTAGCGTTCGGGCAAATAATTCTTTTCCGACCCCCGTCTCACCAAGGAATAAAACGGTAGCATCTGTTTTCGCAACTTTATCCAGCATATGGCAAGTAACATTAAAGGCGGCGGAAGCTCCAACCATATTTGCATTGATTTTATTATGAAAATCACTTTTTAAACCTGTGTATTCTTCTGTTTCAAGTGAGGTAATTGCTTTATGAGGTTTTAAAATAGTATCTGCATTGGCAAAAGCTTGGGGCTGCATGAAGGCGAGATCTTCTTCAATATTTTCCCATTCTTCGACAGGCTTTCCGATAATGCGGCAATGAGGCTGCCCCATGGCACGGCATTCGACTTCTTGATAGACAATAGGACGTGCCATAAAGACAGAAGTATATCCACTTGCATAACCAATTTGCATCCAGCAAACAGGCTCTGCACCAATTCCATATTGGTCAATATGAATTTCATCTTCGATTGATCCATGCCACAGAAATTCGCCGTAATATTGTCCTTTTTCCACATCAACTTCGAGCCGAACAGGTTCAACAGAAACGATGCCTTCTAAAGAATGGAGCTGCGGGCCGACAGCGAAAACATCAAAAAAATCACCGTCAGGGCGTAATTTTGCAGCAAGTTCAGCATCCTGTGCGCCAGAAATATAGCCCATACGTGTCAGCAATGCTCGTGCTTTATTTATGCCTAAAGATTCAATAAGCTCGGTTCTAAGCGCGCCCATGGAGCTTGCATGCAGCATCATCATGCGAATATCATCAAGCCAGATATGACCATCTTGAGGAGAGAATTTTAAACGTTCAGAAAGGTCATGAAAATCAGGTAAGCTCGGAATAATATCAGTTTTTTCATTAAGGTCTTCTGGTTGCCCAAAGGATGCACGCCCTGAAAATTTTAATATTTTTGTCAAAATATAACTCCTTACTTATAAATCAGCTTATTATTTACTTGGTGATTTATTTACCTGCCAGTAGCTTACCCTATTTTTTCCTTATTATTTTAATAATAGACCATTTTAACCCTTGTATTGCAAGGTTTTTTTAAGAGGGTCCTGTTAGGAATATTTTAACCTTAAAGAATTTGATGATTTCATGAATTTTCTAATTTAAGGTATTTTAGGGTTTTATCATTTGAATAAATGGGGGAGAAATTTGTAAAAAATTAAAAACTTAAAATAGATTTTTTAAGTTTTTTTCTATTCTTA
>JADGEY010000570.1 GCA_016744185.1 Emcibacteraceae bacterium
TTACTATTGTTCGCCAAATACAAATACACTACTACACCTAGCCACCACACCTAACCCACTAGACCCCCAACGCTAACCCCTCACTACACACTACCCTCTCTTATCTTACCCCGTTCAGCAAGTAGTGGTGAATATATTGAAACAGCAACAACAACAACAACAACAACAGCAACAACAACAACAACAACAGAATAAATCCCAATCTCCCCAAATCGCGCCCCGTTCTAACGCCAATGTCTCCCAGGTTAGAGTAGAGAGAGGTTGACAGGCAACTGCGTAACTTCCTAGCCTATTATTGCCAAGCTCCGAGATAGATGTATATGTGTGTGTGTGTGTGTGTGTGTGTGTGTGTGTGTGTATAGAATACATAACTTAAGCCTATGCGTGTATATATGCCATTACAGCATATCGTAACATATTTTAACCATGCAACTTTGATTTGAATTGTGACTCATATCATTTTACCCCATCAATTGGACACTTTACTTTAATTCTCGGGAATTATTGCCATCTTACTAAAAGGGATATAGATTTGTATGTGTGTGTCTGGGTGTACAACTTACATACCGTACAATGTACACTG
>JADGEY010000571.1 GCA_016744185.1 Emcibacteraceae bacterium
CTCTTGAATAATCTTACCTCCTGGTCCGATTACTGCACCAATCATATCCTTAGGAATAACAAGTGATACAATTCTTGGAGCGTGGTCTTTAAGATCTTCTCTAGGTGCATCAATAGTCTCAGAAATTTTATCTAAGATATGAAGACGACCTGCACGAGCTTGCATTAAGGCTTGCTCTAAAACTTCGTAAGGTAATCCGTCTACTTTAATGTCCATTTGAGTCGCAGTAATACCATCTCTGGTACCTGTTACTTTAAAGTCCATATCACCCAAGTGATCTTCATCACCTAAAATGTCCGAAAGAATAGCATATTTCTCAGCACCTTCAGTAGAAATTAATCCCATTGCGATACCAGTAACTGGTTTCTTCATTTGGATACCTGAATCCATAAGTGCCAATGTACCCGCACAAACAGTAGCCATTGAAGACGAACCGTTTGATTCTAGAATATCTGATACGATACGAATAGCGTAAGGACACTCATCAGGAAGCATATTTTTAAGTGCACGATGTGCTAGATTACCATGACCAACTTCACGACGAGAGATACCACGAGAAGGACGTGCATCACCAGTTGAGAAA
>JADGEY010000572.1 GCA_016744185.1 Emcibacteraceae bacterium
CCATAACTCCGCCCTAGCGCTTGCCATAACTCCGCCCACCCCACACCAGGTGATCAAGTCCAACTTGGCAATTGAAAAAGTATTCTACTTTGAAAGGGACAACATGTGGATAGGTCCCAGGCGCGCAGATCTCATTCATATGGGAGCAAAGTTCTCGCCGTGCATGAGGCAAGACAAAAATATCCAGGTTAGCTAACTCGAAATATTCAGGTACTTTTGGTAAAATATCCAGGTACATCTTGAAAATATCCAGGTATTTCTAGTAAAATATCCAGGTATTTATTGTTAAATATCCAGGCTTGCTCTTTAATATCCTATCTCTTTAATACTCTATTTAAGCTTTATTAAGTATTTTATACTTCCTTTTTTTAGTATTAATATCCGCCTTCTATACTTTACAGGCAATTCTTAATGAACAAATTGAAGATGAGCGGATATCTGGCTGTTGTATTAGAAATGATGGCAGTGGATGTATTCAGTCATCTAAGAAGCATTGCTCAGTTTGTTGTGTGTGTGTGTGTGTGTGTGTGTGTGTGTGTGTGTGTGTGTGTGTGTGTGTGTGTGTGTGTGTGTGTGTGTGTG
>JADGEY010000573.1:0-301 GCA_016744185.1 Emcibacteraceae bacterium
GTGTGTGTGTGTGTGTGTGTGTGTGTGTGTGTGTATGTGTGTGTGTGTGTGTGTGTGTGTGTGTGTGTGTGTGTGTGAATGTGTGTGTGTGTATGTGAGTATAATAACTCTAGGGAAGTATTAAGAAGTAACTATACACTGTACTGTATGTCGTGCACAATTTAAATAACGTACGATATGCGATATGGCCACAACGCATGACAGGAAGTGTTTACCGTCATTAACGACTTCCGGTAGTACAGGAAATGCCGTAGATACGCCACGCGCGAAAAGTGCATGGACCTAAGGACATGTAATAAGG
>JADGEY010000573.1:311-582 GCA_016744185.1 Emcibacteraceae bacterium
AACTTTGTAATCACGCTATTTACCCATCCATCTATGTAGTAATGATACCAGATAATACGAAACTATAACATAATCTGGTATATAAAACTGAAATCCCACTAGTAGTATACGAATCGAATTGATATCGCGCGAGATAAGTTGATAAAAACGAGACGTTGTCGGTAATAATCAATTCATGCAATAAATCAACTTGCAGATGAATATACATATATGTAATGAAGATTTCCATAAATAGCAGTTTATATGTAGATAATATCTACTATATATATAT
>JADGEY010000574.1 GCA_016744185.1 Emcibacteraceae bacterium
TGTGTGTGTGTGTGTGTGTGTGTGTGTGTGTGTGTGTGTGTGTGTGTGTGTGTGTGTGTGTGTGTGTGTGTGTGTGTGTGTGTGTGTGTTTGTGTGTGTGTAACCTGTAACCTGTAACCTGTAACATGTAACAAATTGAAAACACCATCAATCAGTAACAAACTATCTACACAACTCAAAGCATTCTCACTCCATGCTCCCTCTATATGGAACCAACTCCCTTCCTCCCTAAGATCATCATGTACATCCACAACTACTTTCAAATCTAAACTTATAACATATCTCTTCTCTATATAAACTTTCTTTTATTTACAATAAATAATGATATAATATTTTACTCTACTCTTATTTTCTTCGATATTATCCATAACTAACAGTTCATTGATGGCATTGATTTAAATAATTTCTTCAATACTTATTATAAAGTAGAATATTATTGAATTATATTATGAATATTTTATTTAAATCTAGTTTTTACCAAAATCCAAATTTAAATAAAATATATATAATATTATTCAATAAAATACATAGTTTTTATTTATAAATACACTCATTCATACCTATATATATATATATATATA
>JADGEY010000575.1 GCA_016744185.1 Emcibacteraceae bacterium
GTGTGTGTGTGTGTGTGTGTGTGTGTGTGTGTGTGTGTGTGTGTGTGTGTGTGTGTGTGTGTGTGTGTGTATATGTGGTGTGTGTGTGTGTGTGTGTGTGTGTGTGTGTGTGTGTGTGTGTGTGTGTGTGTGTGTGTGTGTGTGTGTATATGTACAATGTATTGTAGGCAGCCATTGTATGTGTGTGTGTAAGTGTGTGTATGTGTATGTGTGTGTATGGTTTACTAGCGCTGGTTATTTTTAATATCACCAACCTCTACCATCAACACTGCATCAAATACCAATGGCGTATCTGCAGCTATTAAGAGAGTCGATTTTATAAACACCGCGTATAACGCCGCCTCCCTGTATAAATCATACACGATATCTACCTTGAATCTCTACCCATCTCTAGCCAATGTCTATTCTTATCAAACCACGTACATTCTGAATATAATCTCAACCCAATACCAAGATTTCGTGTAAACTATGATGCGTAGTACGACCCCTACCGATATATACCCCCACCACACCTATAAACAACTCAACACCATCGAAATCACCACTACCACCTCTATCACC
>JADGEY010000576.1 GCA_016744185.1 Emcibacteraceae bacterium
TGTGTGTGTGTGTGTGTGTGTGTGTGTGTGTGTGTGTGTGTGTGTGTGTGTGTGTGTGTGTGTGTGTGTGTGTGTATTTTGTACTCATGAGCATATGCGATGCAAAACCTTTAAACATGGAAGAATCTTTCAAATTAATATTGTCATCAGAGAGAAGAATTAAATTGATGATCATTTGTTTACAACATTCGTGGATGCAGGCGAGAGGGTTGTCTAGACCTGGATGGGGTTTAGGTTGGGGTTTAGGGGGTTAGGGTGGATGTTATAGATTTCATAGTGGTTTATTGTTGCCTGAAAGGAGAATCGAGGTGATAATTTGAGAGAACTAATTTAGAGCTTAAAAAGTTAATTTGGGGTTTCTTGTTTTCTGAGAAAAATTGTCTATGCATGGGTGGGATTCAGAGGAAGTATGATTAGCTTTAAGGTGAGGTTTAGGATGGGAGTTAGTGTGGGGCTTAGGGGGTTAGCGTGGGGTTTAGGGTGTGAGTTATAAGGATGTAGGTGAGGTTAAGATGGATATAGTGTGGATATAGGGTATGTGGATTTTAGAGTGGTGTTTAGGCCATGTGGAGTTAAGTG
>JADGEY010000577.1:0-178 GCA_016744185.1 Emcibacteraceae bacterium
TGCACGCGATATATATATCAGGGAGGGGCGTGTCTAACGCGTAGTTGGATTAACCAATCAGGATCTTGTCAACAAGTTCATAATCTAGAACGTAAACGTGCAAGATACGTTGTATTCGGCTGATGCAATATTTGCATTATCTGCATCATATATATATGTATATATATATATATATATA
>JADGEY010000577.1:188-466 GCA_016744185.1 Emcibacteraceae bacterium
TGCACGCGATATATATATCAGGTAGGGGCGTGTCTAACGCGTAGTTGGACTAACCAATCAGGATGCTTGTCAACAAGTTCATAATCTAGAACGTAAACGTGCAAAATACGTTGTATTCGGCTGATGCAATATTTGCATTATCTGCATCATCTATATATATATAAAGCCGAAGTTGTAAGTATGTGTATATGTGTATATGTTGCTCATCTCCTCCGAAGATATTAGGCCTATTTCGCTGATATTTTTTTTAAATAAAGGTACGCTTCCAGGAATTCTAC
>JADGEY010000577.1:476-579 GCA_016744185.1 Emcibacteraceae bacterium
TGCACGCGATATATATATCAGGGAGGGGCGTGTCTAACGCGTAGTTGGATTAACCAATCAGGATCTTGTCAACAAGTTCATAATCTAGAACGTAAACGTGCAA
>JADGEY010000578.1 GCA_016744185.1 Emcibacteraceae bacterium
TATTGGAGTGTTGGAGTAGGTCTTTGGGAGTGTTGGAGTAGGTCTTTGGGGGTGTATTAGTAGGTCTCTGGGGGTGTTGAAGTAGGTCTTTGGGGGTCTGAGTAGGTATTGGGAGTAATTGAGATGTTCTTTTGGTATGGAGTTAGATTAAGTCTTTTGTAGTTTTAAATTTAAGGGTTATATACAGGTTTTTAAATAGGTGATGTGGTTTAATGGGTTTTGGGCCTTCTCCACCTATACATCCACTATGATACATACCCCCATGATTTTACATATTAACATCGATTTTCTAAATATCCAGTAATTTACCATCGCCCATACTCCACCCATGCCCCCATTCCCACCATTCAAATAAAACACCCAAACTCCATGCTCCCCAATAAACAAACCCCTATCCTCAAACTCCACTCTAAACCCCATACAGGTAGTTACTACATTCCTACCTGAAAGTCCTCCAAAAGAAGTTCTTGAGATAAGCAATGGTAAAAGATACCCATTACTTAAGGTGTGTGTGTGTGTGTGTGTGTGTGTGTGTGTGTGTGTGTGTGTGTGTGTGTGTGTGTGTGTGTGTGTGTGTG
>JADGEY010000579.1 GCA_016744185.1 Emcibacteraceae bacterium
TCACCATCATCATCGTCTTCATCATTATCATCATCATCATCATTGTCATCATCGTCATCGTCATCGTAATCATCATCATCGCCATCATCGCCATCATCATCATCATCATCATCATCATCATCATCATCATCATCATTTATTGATTATGATCATTTACTTTATATACTGATACCTTTGATAGACTCTGATAGACTCTGATAGTATTCTGACGTCTGATGGACTGGTATCAGTCTACATTGACTTTTAATTCACGAGATATTAAATTGCTATAAATAGTTTACTTACACCTTTACTTATCACGTGGCCATAGATTACCTGGAAGTTAGGTAATACTTGGAGATTACGTAATACCATTTGCTGATACGCGTGCAATGAGTATTAAAACTTATATAATAAATATTACGCCAGCGTCCAGGGTTGAGGGAGGGGGAGTCTGGGTGGCTAGATAACGTGCGCGGTCAAACGCACGACTGTGATGTAACAGAGACAGCTGACCGCGAGTAACAACTGACCATGCTCCGGCCATAGTCTGGCCATGGTCCGACCACGGTACTACTCGGCAATAGCCACTGAACACC
>JADGEY010000057.1 GCA_016744185.1 Emcibacteraceae bacterium
GGTATGGGCAGCAAGGTTAATTTTTCCATCATTACCCATGAACCTAGAAAAGAAACTAGTCATAAATTTTGCTTCATATTTAATATCATAAACCACAATATCACCAGGTCCGCCAACACCTGAAACACCCGTATCTTCATCCCATGTGTTATTACAATTTATATCTGTGAATGTATCAATGCCTGGGGTATATTGACCATCACTATCGGTATCTACATAAGATTCTGGAGAAGAGACATCTCCAAATTTTTTATAAACTTTATGGGTGATTTTTAGGTTATCAATTTCAACCATGTTAAAAGTTTTGTCTTTTATTATTTGAACAATATAATCTTTTCTTTCTGTTCCGCTCTTTGTATAACCTGTAAGACCTTGCCGTGATGCTTCGCCTAGAGCACCTTCAATTAAAATAGTACTGATCATGATCGTACCAAGTTCAAGCGCACCAATTATAGCTAAAAATATTACAGGGGCAACAAAGGCAAATTCAATTGCGGCTACTCCTTTATTATCACGCCAGATCTTTCGAAAAAACCACATGATAGCCATGATATGCCATGGCTCTTTTCTCATAATAGGTTTCATATTTTACTCCTTAGAACTTTGCGGTCATTATGCTTCTTTGTTATTAATCAATAGTTTTAATTTAATTATTTTATAAGATTATCTGAAATTAGGCAAGCGGCAGGGCCCATTAAAACAATGAATAATGTGGGTAGAATAAATAAAATAAGAGGGATGGTCATTGTTGCAGGTAATTTTGCCGCTTTTTCCTCTGCCTTCATGAAGCGTTCATTTCTAAATTCAGCAGAAAGCACCCTAAGGGATGCGGCAAGAGGCGTTCCGTATTTTTCAGCTTGGATTAATGTTGCTGTAATTGCCTTAACCGAGGATAGGTCTATGCGTATGGCTAAATTTTGGATGGCAGTTTTTCTATTCGGTAAAAAACCAAGCTCCACAATTGTAATGGCAACTTCATCTGCAAGTTCTGGGCTTGCGGCAGATATTTCTTTAATAACTCTGTTTAAGGCTGCATCTAATGTTAGACCTGCTTCTGTACAAATAACCAAAAGGTCGAGCATATCGGGTAAAGATCTTTGTATGTCAAGATTACGTTTAATTGTTATATTTTTTAAATAAGTTTCTGGAGCCTGCGCCCCCAGTAAGGTAGCGGCAAGGCAGACTATGATTTTCATATTATCACTAAGCTCTACAATACCGACAAAATAAATTAGAAAAACTGCAACAGCACCAAGGATAATAGGGGATAAGATCTTGTAAAATGAGAAAACGGTTAGGGCTTCTTTATCTCTGAAACCCGCTTGCAAAAGAATGAGCTGATATTTTTCACTCGCTTCGTTTTTAATAAGGTTAAATTTTCCAACCACATTATGCATAAAGCTGATATTTTTTCTCTTTTTTACGGTTTCTTTATGTTTTGTGGGCGCTGTAAAACCACGTTTTAAATTACTTCGTCTAGATTGAAGAGCTTTGATTTTACCGTGCATTTTGTCTTTTATAATGCCTGTACTCCATATAGCTATAACAACAATAAAGGCTGAAAAAGCTGTAACGATTATTATAAAATCTTCTATTGTGACCCCATCGGGTAAAAAATTTTCCATAATTATATCTCAAAATCGATCATTTTAGAAATTACCCACATACCAGATGATAACATTACCATGGCGACAACCAGCCCGATTTGCCCTCTTGGGTCTGTGAACATAATTGCTAAATATTCAGGATTAGAAAGATGAATAATAAGGGCTACGGCAAAGGGCAATATTCCAATAATCGTTGCACTGGCACGTCCTTCTGATGACATGGCTCTAATTTTCAGCTTGAGCTGTGACCTTCCTCTTAATATGGTTGATAGGTTTCCTAAAGTTTCAGCAATATTGCCCCCTGTTTCGTTCTGAATATTCAAACTGATAACAAAAAAATCAAAATCAGCTGTATTTACTTGATCAGATGTTTTTTGAAGAGCTTCACTTAGGGTATTGCCCATTTTTACATCTGAACAAATTACTTGAAAATATTGAGAAATAGGCGGATCCATTTCTTGGGCTACAGCATTAAAAGATTCAAAAATAGGAAGACCTGCTTTCAGACCGCGTACCATCAGATCAATAGCTTCTGGAAATTGTTTTGTAAAGGCGGTTGCTCTTTTATCAATCATTTTATTAATTGCTATCTGAGGCAAGAACAATCCAGAAAATACTCCAATAGCAATGCAGGGCAATAAATCCAGACCTGTCACAATCTTGATAGTGATTGCTACTCCAAAGGCAAGTGCAATGCTAGCAAGGGCATATTTCTTCACTGTTATGTCTTTCCCTGTTCGCTGTAACTTTTTCCTCATTTCTTCAGGTTTTGGAATAATTTTATCAAGCATTGATTGCTCATGCTTAACAAAAAGCTTCTTTCGAGCGGTTTGCATTGCACGGGTTTTATTCTGGCGTGATTTTATGGTTTCTAGCTTTTTATTAAGGGCTTTGTCGTTTTTTCCAATGATGCCAAACATAAAGGCAAGCAGAGTGAATATAACAATAACAGCAATAAATATTAAAATCATCAGTAGGTTTGGATCTAATTGTGCCATTTAACTCATTGCCTCCATTAATGCGCGGTGCAGACCAAAATATTCTGCTTTTTCCATGAAATAGGGGCGTACTCCCATAGATTTAAATTCACCTGTCAGATTGCCATCAGAATCTTCCCCTGTAAATTCATAAAGAAAAAGATCTTGGGTTGTAATGACATCCCCTTCCATACCAACAATCTCTGTGATAGCGCAGCATCTTCTGCCGCCATCACGCATTCTTGAAACCTGCACAACTAAATCGGCTGCACCAGCAATTTGCTCCCGCACCGCTTTTTGCGGAAGACCAAGATCGGCCATGCCGATCATATTTTCCATACGGGTTAGAGCTTCACGGGGATTATTTGCATGCAGCGTACACATAGAGCCATCATGCCCTGTATTCATCGCCTGCAGCACATCAAAAGCTTCAGCCCCACGAACCTCTCCTAAAATAATTCGGTCAGGACGCATACGAAGAGCGTTTTTCACAAGATCGCGCATTGAAATTGCTCCTTTCCCTTCAAGATTAGGCGGGCGAGTTTCAAGGCGAACTACATGGGGCTGCTGCATTTGTAACTCGGCGGTATCTTCAATCGTTACCACCCGCTCACCTTCTCCGATCATTCGGGAAAGAGCGTTAAGCATGGTTGTTTTTCCTGAACCCGTTCCGCCAGAGATTAGAATGTTCAGACGGCAAGATCCTGCAATTTTTAAAACTGTTGCCATCTTGTGAGACATAGAACCAAAATCAATCATTTTATCAAGAGTAATTTTTTGTTCGGCAAATTTACGAATTGAAATTGAGGGACCATCTAATGCTAAGGGCGGAATAATAATATTAACGCGGCTTCCATCCATAAGACGAGCATCACAAATTGGTGTTGTTTCATCAACTCTGCGTCCAACGCCCGTCACAATTCTTGTGCAGATATTCATAAGATGATTGTTATCTCTAAATGTTACATCAGATAAAATCAGCTTCCCAGATTTTTCAATATATATTTGCTTAGGACCATTGACCATGATCTCTGTTACATCACTATCTTCTAAAAGAGGCTCTAACGGACCAAGACCTAGCATGTCATGCAAAAGCATGCTCACAAGTTCACGCTGTTCACGCAAGTTTAGATGAATTTTTTCTTGTTCCATAAGCTCGCCAATAGCGTCACTTACTTGTTCTGTAAGTTCAGAACGTTCCATTTCTCCCGCAGCAGAGGCATCAATAAACTCAAGCAAAAGAGGTTGAAGTGTATCTTTTGCCTTTGAAATCACATCTTGGCTCGTTTTTAGCTTTTGTTCGGTTTGCTGTTTATTGATTTCATTTTGTTTGCGAATTTGGTTTTTTTCACCGTGAATTTTTTCTTTTGATGATTTATCTTTGTTTGATTTTGCAACTAAAATATCATTTAGAAATACCGTTAAAAGGTCACGGCGTTCTAACTCATTGATAGCAATATTTTGTTTGGTGCAGACATCTGTAATAATTTTTTCAATGACAGAAGTAACATCATTTCTTGTCATTAGACGCGCATCATCAGGGTCAAGATTGTCATATAAAACAGGTTCAATAAGCCCAAAGGCTCTATCTACAATTGATGCATCAGAAACAGATGCTTTCGAATGTGCTGATGCAGTCTTTCTTGAAGGATTGGTTGTTTTTCCAAAACCTCCTTGAGTTTGACCTAATTTACGACCAAATGCCATTTTTGCCATTTTTATTTTAACCTAAAAAATTACTTATTTATTACTTTTAATAATGGAAACTATATTGTTATTTATCTTTATTTTTCTTTTCTTTATTTTTCTTTTCTTTATTGCCTGTTAAATTTTTCCAGAATGATCCTTTAGCATTATCATTACTAGAACCAACATTATGACCGATGATTTTTTGGGTCATTGCATTAATAGCTTTGACCATTTTACTATTTTTTGCCGAGGCTGGAAGGCTTTTGCCGCTCCGTGCAACAGAGAGTAATAATTTTGGATCAAAAGGAATTTCCCAGTCTATTTCTCTTTCTATTGAAATAGCAAAATCTTTTACCTTAACCTCTGCCATTGAATCTCCTGGTGATTTATTAACAAGGATAGTAATATTTGCATGAGGAGCAATATTTTTACAAAAAGCGATTACTCTAATGGTGTCTCTTGTCGCAGCCAAGCTTAGATCAGATACTAAAATAATTTCATTTGATTGAGAAACCAGTAAAGGATGTTCTGTTATTACAGTACGGGGCAGATCCATTACAATATAGTTGAAATTATTTTTAAGCTCTGCCAAAAGATGGGTTAGAGCAGAAGGATCTGTATAAGTAGGCTCATTTAAAGAAGCCTCTGCCCCTAAAATTGAAAGATTATCGCTTTCTTTTACCATTGCTCTTTCAATGAACAGACCATCAACTCGGTTTGGATTTTCTAGCGCTTCACTAAGACCCTGACCAGGCTCTAGGTCGAATGTAAGGGCGCCGGTGCCAAAATAAACATCCATATCAAGAAAAGCTGTCGGACGCTTGCCTTTATGAGCAAGAATCCATGCTGTGCTTGTGGCAATAGTGCTTGCCCCCAGACCGCCTCTTACGCCAATGATAGAGATGACTTTATCATCTTCTGGAAGAACCTCCGAGGTTTCAAGGGCTTCTTCTTCAATAACGCGTATTGTATGTTCTGTTGCTAAAATGGTTTCTCTAAGAGTATCAACAGAAATAGGCTTAACAAGATAATCTTGAATGCCTGATGTAAGAAGATCACGGTAGAGATTCACATCATTTTGCATTCCAATAGCAATTACCATTGTTCCAGCGTCACAGACTTCTGCTAAGGCATTTATGTCTTCGTTAGGGTCAATTGATTTAGATAAATCTACCATGAGAATTTCAGGAGATTTCAGAGACGCTAATGTTCGAATAGCATTTTCAATGCCGCCTGATTTAATCAAGGTTGAGGGCAGAGACTTTTCTTCTAATATTTGTGAGATTACTGTTACTGTTTCGTCATCACAAATATAAGCTCCAAATCGCTCTTCATCTTTTAAGTTTGATGGAGGAGAAATATTATCTTGGGCCATTCTACTTCTCCTTACTTGCCGCCGCTGTTTGTTTTATATGTTTTTACGGCTTCTACAGCTTTATCAGTGTCAGATGAATTAGGCTGCGCTGGGTTAATTAAATCCCGTGGGTTTGCAACCATTAATCCTAAATGAGCTTGGATAGAACAGCCAATATCGGGCAGAGAATTTGCGCTAGATACTTCACTATGATCACCGCATGTAGGCGGCGTTGCTACATAACGAGACACAAGAAGACGTGCTTGGTTTCTTTTAGGAGTGTCGCCATAAGGTGTGATTTGGGCACTAAAGACAATACCGTTTGACTTGAAAAATTGAGCAATATACTCAATGCGTTTTTGGTTAATTTTTGATAATTCCCCATCTGCTAAAAGAGCAAAATCCATAGAGAGTTCATCACCATATCCGACTTTATTAACCAATAAAAAATGCTGTAGGTTCGTTTTTTCATTTTTTGAGAACTCGGCTATATTTTCCTTGAAATCAATCATATAAGGCAAACGAATCATTTGAACCTTTGTTCGGTGATTAATTCCAACATTAGCAGGAGCAATGGTATTACTGCATGCAGATAAGAGGCTAAGGCTAGAAATTATAGAGACTGTTAAAACTTTATTTTTAAAATATTTTTTCATTTTTTTTCACTTTTAATCCAACATAAAACCGGTTGTTGTTTTTCTTTTCCCTTTATTCTTCATGACAATAGCTTGAGGGCTTGGTTTTTTTCTTTCCTCAAAAGATTTGCCATATAAATTACGCTCCAGATCACTTGCAATCCTTAAGTTATCTGTAGGAAGAGGCATGGAGCCTGCATTATGAGGCTTTACGATATAAGGCGTTACAATAATGACCAGCTCCGTTTCACGCAGGCGGTATTTGCTTGATCGAAAGAGCGCTCCTATGATAGGCAGATCGCCTAAAAAAGGAAATTTTGTAACGTCATTTGTCGTATCATTTTGCAATAAACCCGCAATAGCAAAGGATTGACCAGAACCAAGTTCAACAGTTGTTTCCACTTTTCTTGTTGTAACGGCAGGAACTGTAAAACCATTAATAGAGACAGAACCATTTGTGCTAAGCTGACTTACTTCTGGTGCAATATGTAGATTAATTAGCCCTGTTTCAAGTACAGTAGGTTTAAATTTAAGAGCTACACCAAATTGTTTAAAGGTTATAACGACTTTATTATCCTCAAACATAGGAATTGGATATTCACCGCCAGCAAGAAAACTTGCTTCTTCGCCTGAAAGCGCTGTTAAATTTGGTTCAGCTAAAATTGACAAAACACCTTCTTTTTCCATAGCATCTAAAATGACATTCATATCTAAATTGCCAAGTTTAAAAGTACTAGAAATATTATTTATACCTCTGTTACCTCCAAGAAAGGCTTTATTTATAGGGGTAAGACCGTTTGAAGCAAGAGCAGCACCTGTAAAAACGGGTGTTCCTGTGAAAAGTCCAACAGCGGCCGATCCGCTTGTAAATATATTTTGCCAATTCACACCAAGCTGTTTCATTGTATCACGACCAACTTCGGCTATTCTCACCCTAAGGTTTACTTGCAGGGGAGAGGCAATGTTGATTTTATTGATAATAGTACTGTCAGAACCAATAAATTCTTTTGCCATTTTCGCAGCGACTTCTGCTTGGGTAGGGTTTTTTACATGACCTGTTAAGACAAGAAGCCCTTCATAGGACTGAACATTGATGGAAGCCTTCGGTAAGACAGATTTTAGCGCAGCATTAAGGCCCCCTAGATTTTGGTTAACGGCGATTGAGCCTTCATAAATCATGACATCATTTTTTGCAAGCGCATAGATATTTGTTTCACCTTGTTTTTTTCCAAGAATATAAACAAGAGTTGGTGATTTAACTTGTATATCTGCAATTGTAGGATTCGCAATAAATACACTTGCCGCGGGCGCCTTAAGTCTTAATATTATACCTTTACCGACCTCAATGTTAAGTTTATTTTTGCTTTTTTTGCTGGCATGACCCACGGGAATTGAAACGACTAAAAGAACATATAATATACTTAAAAAAGGTTTTTTAAGGATCGTCAACAAGCCTTTTAAGGCTAGGTTTTTAAGTAATGTTTTTTTTGTCTTCCGCTCCATTATATGAAGCTTTCTTGTGGTATTCATTATACTATCCCTTACTTCACATGTTTCAATATATATTTCAATTTTTTGACTTGAGTGCCTCTGACGACCTCAACTCTATACGTTTTTTTGGAACTAGATTTTTTTGTTGCTCTAGGGCCGTGACCTGGAAGGTTTGGTAAAATTTCACTCACCTCACTATCCCATGTACGCGATAGCTTACGTGCTTGTTCTTTATCAAAATCTGTTAAAGATCTTAAAGCTAAAGACAGGCTTCCCATTCTTGAAACAAGAGCTATTTTTTCAGTTTGTTTTGGGGTTAATTCAAACGTCACAGAGCTTCCTGTTTTTGGCTTATTGACAGCTTTTCCTGTTTCTGGATCGTTAGCTCCGCTTCTTGTGCGCTGGTCAATAGCTAGAACTCTAATGTTTTCTAAAACCGTTTCAGCAACTTGCGCCGCTTTTCGGTTTGAATTTCCTTCCGTATCAATAGCCTCATTATCAAAAAGACCTAAGGATATTGAATGTGTCAGGACAATATCTACTCTATCGCCAGGAAATATAAACCCTGAAATGCCTGTAATAGCATTAATGCGGATTGAAAAAGCCCGGTGATTTTTCTTTAAGACGGCGGCAAGAAAACCACGGTTCCCAGGATGTACAATATTCCCCTTAAGGAGGGGGATGCCCGCTAAAACAGGATTTTTTATGACAGATCCAGCAAAAGATTCCATGATAGAATTACTGTCGCGCATTTTGTTTGTTATAAAGTTTCCATTAATATTTCGAGCAGGCCATGCACGCCATTCATAATCACCTCTTTTCAAAAAGTAACCAAGGGGCAATTTTTTTGTAGCAACTAAAACTTTAAATTCTGATACAACAGGAGTTGTTACATTATCAATCTTTGGAGTTTCAATAACGGGTTTTTTTATAAGCCCGCGCGCCGTTATAGCAAGCCCTACTGCAATTAGAATTGCAATCCCTAATAAAATAGCTGTCTTCATATTAATATTCATCACTTGTTCCTTATGAACTTTTTTAAATACTGAATCCCGTTAAAACTCTTAGCTTCCATGCAACGAAAAGCCCGCCAAATGAAATGGCAATTCCATAGGGAATTTTCTCCTGTTTCATTTTTGACATAGTAAGCTTTATATTTCCTGAAGACTTTACATCATTTTTCGAATATTTCACATTTTTTTTTGTAAAAAGACGGTTTTTTATGATTATAATTCCCGCTAAGAGTCCCCCTACGATGGCTGTGATAAGTAAATACTGGTTTATGAGGTTAAAACCTGCCCATAAAGCGACAATAGGAATAAGCTTAACATCGCCGCCCCCCATCATATTTAAGGCAAAAAAAATCAGTAAGATAAGAAAGAGGATAAAAGATAATCCTGCTGATATTAAAACATAATTTAAAGGAAGGGGGTTTCCATCTATATAGCCCGCCCCTAGAAAACAAAAATAAAGGACAAATACAGTAAGGCAAAGTTTATTTGATAAGATATAATCTTTATAATCACTATAAGCTGCATATAACATTGTAATACTAAATATAAGCAAGCAAATTGCTGTAAACATAATTTTTCCACTTGGGTTTAATTGAACTAATAACTTATATTATGAAAAAATAATTTCTTTTTAGTTAATAAATTGAATTTCAAATTAGAGACCTCATATGTAAGATTCATTCTTACATAATTATTTAAGATAACATATATGACTTCTTTTGCATTATAAAATTGGTATTTTTACGGAAAAAGGCTCTGGTATATATACCAGAGCCTTTTAAAATTCTAAATAATAGCAAAGGCTATGTTACTTTGTTTTATTATTCTCTTTATTATCTTTATTAGTCTTCTTAAGTACTGAGCTTACATTGTCAAATGTAGAAACTAGCCCGTCACCAATTGCTCTCATACCACTAATAGCAGCGACAGCAACAAGAGCAGCAATTAGACCGTATTCGATCGCAGTTGCACCAGATTCGTTCGTGCGTAATTTTTTAAAGAATTTTTTCATTTGATCTCTCCAGATTTTTGAATAATTAAAATAACTAAAATAAGAATAAAGATTTCTCATTTGATAATTGAGTATACATGTCTTTACTCCATGTCAACTAGTATGATCTGCAACAGTGAATAAAATATTAACAAGTGATGATAATTATTTATACAGAACATACTATTAAGCTAATATTATATTTTTATTTTTTATTATTATTTTATTACATAATGCTAAAGAAGAGCTACTTTAGACTTTTCTAAAGTAGTTTTTTACCAAGAAAAATATAGAGTTTATCACTGATTCTCTTAAGGGGAAAATTATAATCATGAATATAATATGCTGTTAAATTAAGTAAAAAAAGCAAGGTTATTTATTTGATTATTCTATATCTTAAATAATAAGTGGAATGGCTACTCGTAAATTTTTAATCTAGGGCAGCTTGAATAATTTTGTTTCTAAAAAACCATTTGGTACTTTTTTTATAATCGAAGGCGGCCTCATATAAGATATACTTAACTATTGAAGAAGATGACATTAACAAAGTGAAATATAAAAAACAGGAGGGAATGGAATTTGATCAAGCCTATATGCCGTGTCTTTGTAAAATAGGGAACAGAAAAGCTAAAATACCTGCGCAAAGTTGGCTGATATATGATTTTATGAGTGATTGATTTTATGGCTTTAAGTTAGTCAGGTAAAATATTATTTTCTTCTAAAACTTGTCCTGCAAGATATAAAGATCCACAAATCAGAACGGTTACAGGCTTGGTATGATTCTTAGCGATTGTTAAAATGGCTTTTTGAGGGGACGAAATTGGCTCTGAGGGGATATTTATAGATTGGGCAATTTCACAAATTACGCAGGGGGCATGGCTCTCTTCATTTGTAACTTTAACAGCGTATAATTTTTCTGTGAGGGGAGCGAATGGTTTTAAAAAACCTGCTATATCTTTATTGGACATCATGCCTGTAATTAAAATAAAGGCTCTGCTGCCTTCTTTTTTAAAGCTTTCAGCGATGGTATAACCTGCGGCAGGATTATGTCCGCCGTCAAGCCATAATGCGCTGCCCTTTGGAAGAGATTTTCCCATGGGGCTATCTGTAATATCTTGCATTCTTGCAGCCCAATGGGCGTGGGTGATGCCTTTTGCAAATTGCCCCTCTGTAAAGCTAAATTTATCTTGATGACGCAGCGTAGCGATGGCAAGGGCAGCATTTGAAATTTGATGCGCCCCTTTTAAATTAGGGTGGGGTAGTTTTAAGCTGCCGCGCGTATCACGGTAGATAAAATAATCTTCAAAGGTTTCAAAAGACCAGTCCGTCACTAGGTTTGCGCCTGTTTCATCACAAGATTTTTTGATGTTTTTCATAACCTCAGGAAGCTGTGATGCTGTAATAAGAGGGCTATCTTCTTTAGCAATGCCCGCTTTTTCATAACCAATAAGACCAACGTCCGTGCCAAGAAACCCCTCATGGTCGAGGGACACAGGGGTGATAACCGCTGCTAAAGGACGGCTAATAACATTGGTCGCATCAAACCTGCCGCCCAAACCAACTTCGAGCAAAAGCACGTCCGCAGGGATCACTGCAAAAGCTTTTAGAGCAAGAGCGGTGGTAATCTCGAAATAGGTAATGGGGCTGTTATTATTAAGTTTTTCAGTCTCGAGGAGAAGCTGGAATAGAATCTCCTCATCAATGATTTTCCCTGCAAGGCGAATGCGTTCAGCGAATCGCACCAAATGAGGGGAGCTATAGATATGAGTTTTATAGTCAGAAGCCTCAAATATACTACGCATATAGGCAGTGACTGACCCTTTGCCATTTGTTCCCGCCACATGAATAACGGGCGGTAAAGAGCGTTCAGGCTGCCCTAAAACCTTCAAAATAATTTTCATACGGTCTAAGGAAAGGTCAATTTTTTTAGGATGCAGCCTGCTCAGCCGCTCTAGTACTTTATCGCTCCCTTTGGGAAGTGCCGTTTTTTTATGAGGGTTGCTTGGATCAGAAGAGCCGCTCATTTAGGCTGCTTTTTTTCTCATAAGAAGTCCTAAGATTTGTGAAAGCTTCGCCGCCATATCATGGCGTTTTACGATCATATCTAACATACCATGTTCAAGCAGATATTCTGACCGCTGAAAGCCTTCTGGAAGCTCTTCACGGATTGTATCTTTAATCACCCGCGCTCCAGCAAAGCAAATTTGCGCTTTAGGTTCTGCAATATGAATATCCCCAAGCATAGCGTAAGATGCGGTAACGCCGCCTGTGGTGGGATCGGTAAGGACAACGATATAGGGCAGTCCCGCATCACGCAGCATTTCGGTCGCAACAGTTGTACGGGGCATTTGCATTAGGGATAAAATCCCTTCTTGCATCCGTGCGCCGCCCGCCGCGGTAAATAAAACAAAGGGCATTTTGCCTGCAATGGCTGTTTGGACGGCTGTAATAATGCCTTCGCCGACAGCGATGCCCATTGATCCGCCCATGAACATAAAATTCTGAACCCCGACCACTGTTTTAACCGTACCAATCATGCCCGATGCGGCGGAAATTGCATCATCAGAGCTGTTTTTCTCACGGGCTGCCTTTAGCCTGTCTGGATATTTTGCGGTATCTTTAAATTTAAGAGGATCATCTAGCGTTTCAGGAAGATTAAGCAGATCATAAACGCCATCATTAAATAAATGATCAAAGCGCATTTTAGGCTCTATTCTTTCATGATGATCGCAGTGATGGCAGACTTTTTGGTTAGCCTTAAAATCTTTTACATAAAGAAGCTGTCCGCAGCCTTTACATTTATGCCATAGATTATCAGGAGTGTCCTTCTTTCTACCAAGTACGGATTGAATTTTTGGAAGTACGCTATTGGTTAACCAGTTCATAATGATCCTTTGAAATTTAGTCTTTAGCGTGCGAATCTCTAACGCCAGAGCTTATTTTTCTAACAAAGGAAAGGACTCTAGCTATTAAATCAGAATTTGCAAGATGTTCTTGTTCTTTTTTATGTATTTTATTTTGCTTATAATTTTGAGCAATGATGTCTACAATGGAAGAGCCTACAACAACGCCGTCCGCAAATTCAGCAAAATTTCTAACGTCTTTTTCGTCTTTTATGCCGAATCCCACGGCAAGTGGCAGATTTGTTTGCTTACGAATTTCATTTAGGGCATTTCGGGTTTTGGATAGATCTGGTTTTGCCGTTCCCGTCACGCCTGTAATGGTGACATAATATAAAAAGCCTGTGGCATACTTCAGGATTTTATCAAGTCTTGCCTTATCTGTCGTCGGGGTTGCAAGATGAATCATGCCCATAGAAGCAGCTTTTGCAGGCATAGCAAGCTCTGCATCTTCTTCGGGCGGCAGGTCAACAATTAATAACCCATCTACGCCAGCTTTTAGCGCATCTTTCAAAAAAACATCCACGCCATAGATGTAAATTGGATTGTAATACCCCATTAAAATAAGCGGGGTATCTTGATTAGATTTCCGAAAATCTGCAACAATTTTTAAAGTTTTAGCGAGGCTCATGCCTTGGTCAAGTGCGCGAATAGAGGCGGCCTGAATAGCAGGACCATCTGCCATAGGGTCGGAAAAGGGCATGCCAAGTTCTATAATGTCTACGCCAGCATCTGGCATGGCTTTTAGCAGCTCTAAAGATGTATCATAATCAGGGTCACCTGCGGTTAGGAAAGAGATGAATGCGCTTCTGCCTTGTTTTTTTAAATCTGCAAAGCATCTTTCTAGGCGGTCTAATGCCATGCTATTCTCCCTCTACTTTTTTGCCCAGTGCCTGAGCAACGGTAAAAATATCTTTATCACCTCTGCCGCTTAAGCCCATAACAAGAATGTGATCTTTAGGCAGCGAGGGAGCGGATTTTATCACATGAGCAATAGCGTGAGAGCTTTCAAGAGCAGGGATAATGCCCTCTAGCTTGCAACAAAGCTGAAAAGCATCAAGAGCTTCTGCATCTGTAATGGCAACAT
>JADGEY010000580.1 GCA_016744185.1 Emcibacteraceae bacterium
AATATGCACATTGTACACAATACAATGCATTGTATGCATCCATTTCTATCAATTTCTATGTGTGTGTGTGTGTGTGTGTGTGTGTGTGTGTGTGTGTGTGTGTATACAACTCTCTCTCCATTCATTCCATCTCAGATGCTTCATCTCTCCACTCTATCTCCTCTCTTCCATCTTTTCCATATCCCCGCCTCTTTTTCTCTCTCCGTAACTCTCCATTCATCCGTTTGACCGGTGTGGTCATTTCGATGGTCATTACGTAACCGGACACCGGTATTGTTTCACAAGACTGATATTACGTAGTCGGGTCACGTGCCCCGCCGACTGAGTATGACGTATCTACGATAGCCGGAGAACAATCGACACCTTTTCCCAGACTCGACCATCGACTTCACCATTTCACTCCCTTGACCACTACACCTATTAGACCAGTTATTTAAAGTTCTACAATGGTCAGTGAATAATAATCTACCATCAAACCGAAGTCATGCATACTAAATGAGACTACATTACTATCATTCCCATTCGAAACTGCACACACACATATTATAATTTATTATATTGTGTATAGTATATAGTAT
>JADGEY010000581.1 GCA_016744185.1 Emcibacteraceae bacterium
ATGTATATACTCATCGTTTATAGTCATAATATTTAATATTCTTCTTAATCAAACCAACTCCATCACTCAACCATGACCAAGCTCAATAACTCGTAGTCGACGTATTTTAACGTTAAGTAAAGAACGCAGGTTTTGTATTCTCTCTCTCTCTCTCCACCATTGTCTACAAAATTTACAATGTATCCAAACTCCCTCGATTAGCACTATTTCTCCGTTGTTATATTATTTTTAATTCATTGTTATTGTAAGTTTTTTATGTTAATCCGTTTTTTAATTTGATGGTGTGTGTGTGTGTGTGTGTGTGTGTGTGTGAGTGTGTAGGTGTGTGTGTATGTGTGTGTGTGTGTGTGAGAAACTCTGACTGACATTGACCCCCCGTATTGTTTTTGTGACCTTTACCCTTTCCGCATTTTTTACATTTTGTTTTTATTTTTGACGACAATTCTTTAGATTTTAAATTTTAATTATACATTTTTATAATCCTCCACCGCGATTATAATAAACAATATATACATATTACCATTGTTTCTTGTATTCGATTGCATAACTTTAAAAGTTGAGTTATCTAATTCTAATAC
>JADGEY010000582.1 GCA_016744185.1 Emcibacteraceae bacterium
GTGTGTGTGTGTGTGTGTGTGTGTGTGTGTGTGTGTGTGTGTGTGTGTGTGTGTGTGTGTGTGTGTGTGTGTGTGTACTATGTATTATAGTTTTATATTCATATATTCATCAAATAAGATTGGGGGATTGCTACAAAATAAAGTATGCATCTAAAACATGTTCTAGATTGTTTATCTGGACTACTAGCAAAACCTCCAGAAGATTCTGAATATATCAAAGACTTTGCTATTATACGGAATAGAATACAATTCATGGAATTCCCTGTATTTGAGTTTATCGAAACTTATAATTCTTAATAATTCTTTATAATTCTTTAGGTTGTCCACCTGATTCTTTTTTACGGATTGACGAGTATTGAACATTACAATTTATTTTAACGATATGGTAAAGGCGAAGTCTATTTTGAATTTCTATTCATTTATCAAACTAGCTCAACTGTATCAACTATACTACTTTATTAACGATATGGTAAAGACGAAGTCTATTTTGAATTCTTTTCATTTATCAAACTAGATCAATTGTATCAACTATACTACTTTCTTAACGATATGGTAAAGACGAAGTCTATTTTGAAT
>JADGEY010000583.1 GCA_016744185.1 Emcibacteraceae bacterium
CACACACACAGGCGCTTACATACACACACGAGCACACCTACACACACACGAACACACATACAGACACATAGGCGCTTACATACACACACGAACACACCTACACACATATGCGCTTACATACACACACGAGCACAACTACACACATATAGAGACGATCACATATAGGAAAGGCTGTTAAGTATAGTGATGATACCTATAGTGTAAACAAAAGGAGGTTTAGAGTGTAAGGTGAGCAGGTAACGCGAGTTTCTCCAGGTATGGATATCCAGGGGTGCATCCCCAGGTGTGCAATATTAGTGTAAAACGGGTGAGAACTCTGTATATACAATGAATATGTGTATAGTCTGGTAAAGTTCATCAGAGGTATGAATGTATCCCAACTTCAATTTTGATGGACTAGTGGTGGGAACAGGGTGTGACTGTGTGTGTGTGTGTGTGTGTGTGTGTGTGTGTGTGTGAGAGTGTGTGTGTGTGTATGTATGTGTGTGTGAGTGTGAGTGTATGTGTGTGTGTGTGTGAGTGTGTGAGTGTGAGTGTGTGTGTGTATATATGTGTGTGTGAGAGTGTGTGTGTATG
>JADGEY010000584.1 GCA_016744185.1 Emcibacteraceae bacterium
CTACACCCCTACCCCACACACCCCTACCCTAGCATTGGACGCGGCAGACACCCAACCCCGCTTCCTAGTCTACACCCATAACCCCACACGTGCCTACCCCCCATGTATATGTAGCATTGCCGCGTCGCAGTATGCCTGCCATAGACTATTCGACGTTGACTATTCGACGTTGACTATTCAACTGTTATTCCGCTGCAGACTAACGGCACATTTGTCTACTTTGGTGGCTCCCGACGCCCACTTCACAATCGCCAGCAGTCGAATGAATAGCATCAAGGTTTTGTTTGCAAATCCAATAATCTCTATCTTCCTGTAAACCACACAATATTATATATACGTATGTGTGTATGTGTGTAGGTGTGTGTGTGGGTGTGTGTGTGTGAGTGGGTGTGGGTGTGTGTATGTGTGTGGGTGTGTGTATGTGTGTGTGTGTGTGTGTGTGTGTGTGTGTATATGTGTGTGTGTGTGGGTGTGGGTGTGTGTGTGTGGGTGTGTGTGTGGGTGTATGTGTGTGTGGGTGTGGGTGTGGGTGGGTGGGTGTGTGTGTGTGTGGGTGTTTACGGGTGTGTGTAGGTG
>JADGEY010000585.1 GCA_016744185.1 Emcibacteraceae bacterium
ATATTGGTCATCTTTAACCTAGATAAAAGGGCGTATACCATGGAACCATGGAATACACCCTGGATGTAAGGTCATGTATACCATGGAACCTAGATAAAGGGTTCCTGGATAAAAAGGTGATATTGATAAAAGAGTCCCTAAAGCAATATGTATACAATGCAACCTGGATAAATGTATTCTGTATATACTGTGGCCGTAGATGAAAGGGCCCTAGATAAAAAGGTAGAGTGTATAATCTGGGGAATCTTGGCATAGTTGTACCTGGGAAAAGAAACAACATTGTTTACCGAAACAAATGTTCATTTATTTAAAAAATAAAAGAAGTTATCGAATAACTGGCAACTATAGTAGTATTTGCCAATGAATTGAGAATGTACAGTAGTTATATTATTATGCTGTAACTACTTCCTGTTACAACCTCAATTCCATGGTAAATACTACATCCATTGGTATCTGTGCGTGTTTGTGTGTGTATGTGTGTGTGTGTGTGTGTGTGTTTGTGTGTGTGTGTGTGTGTGTGTGTGTGTGTGTGTGTGTGTGTGTGTGGGTGTGTGTGTGGGTGTGTGTGTGTGTGT
>JADGEY010000586.1:0-455 GCA_016744185.1 Emcibacteraceae bacterium
TATATATACATACACACACACATATATATATATTAATCATTTTGATAATCATCATCATAATAATGATCATTACCATCAACTCTAACATCATCATCATCATCATCATCATCTTCATCATCATCGCAATCACCTGTCATCCCCCCCATACTATGTTCTTATACAATGCTAGTCCCAATAGTTTCCAGAATGCTACATAAGAACACACATTAACGCATAACGCATATACGGTCGTACTATTTATTACGTGATCACGTGACCTGCAGGTGACCTGCAGGTGACCTATACCGCGTACCACTATCGCGTCTCGCCGAGGTAGAACAAGCGCTAGTTGTGGACGATTGACCCCCGGAGTCGATGACGCAATCCTTCGGCCGAGTTACGCAATACTCCATAACGAGGCAGCGAGTTGGTCGATAGCAATCGATAGAAGCGCGGAATGCGTTGAGGTGGCGATG
>JADGEY010000586.1:465-575 GCA_016744185.1 Emcibacteraceae bacterium
TATATATACATACACACACACATATATATATATTAATCATTTTGATAATCATCATCATAATAATGATCATTACCATCAACTCTAACATCATCATCATCATCATCATCATC
>JADGEY010000587.1 GCA_016744185.1 Emcibacteraceae bacterium
ATATATAGTAGACTCGCTTTTGCTATTTGGCACATGCTAATATATGCTCGATCGTTTCTCATGTCTCATATATGCGTGAGTAACATATTTTTTACGAGCTGGCTATTATTGTTTTCGTTACGTAATGCGGCTGCCGGCGCAAGTGTATCCGTTAGTTGTGCGAGGATTACGCAATCAAGCCCGCGGTGTGTCGCGATACCACGCCTTGTGAAAGTCTGACCCATTCGCTGTGCCCACAACCCCCACCACCACCATCTACTCAGTGTCAGGACATCTTCAGTTCGCACATCTCTGCATAGGGATCCGCTGGAACGATACAAAATGGGTCCTCATCATTTCATGTATCTTCTTTAATGGAATAGGAGGAACTGGGATTTATTTAACCATCGTAGACGATAATTATGACAATGACGATTATGATGATGATGATGATGATGATGATGATGATGATGATGACAATGATGGGAAAAAAGGTGCATTTCAATTGGTAATAATACATTTATTTTTATATTCCGTTATTATTTTATTATTATCTAATCAGCTATACACCCTGAATAATGTATACTGTATATCAG
>JADGEY010000588.1 GCA_016744185.1 Emcibacteraceae bacterium
ACACACACACACACACACACACACACACACACACACACACACACACACACACACACACACACACACACACACACACATACACACACACGTAGTATTGATATACTAACTTCTATTCATGAATGAGAAGTATTTACATGTCGAGGCTCCCATAGCTGCAAAACAATCCATGTCAACGGTGCAATTAGAATCTTCTATCACTAAAGAACAAGTAATGTTGAGGGATTAATAAAATATAGGCATAAAATATTGCCCCTTAAAATATTGCCCCTTAAAACTACAAAATGACAAACCTCTAACTGCGGATAATCCCCTATTATAGGGATATTAGAACAATTTTAATTAACACTTTACTGCGATAACTAAAAACCTGGATTAACCCTATTCACATATATACAATGTCAATATTACAAGCAAACGTACATACTCTTAAAAACCAACCGATTACTCAAAAATCAGAAGTATTAATATACAACTAGGACATTTGATCAATTAAAGGACACTTAACCAATGTGATTATAACTTAAACGTGACTTTAACTTTCATTTTCAAGCAAATAATTATATATATATATATA
>JADGEY010000589.1 GCA_016744185.1 Emcibacteraceae bacterium
TGTGTGTGTGTGTGTGTGTGTGTGTGTGTGTGTGTGTGTGTGTGTGTGTGTGTGTGTGTGTGTGTGTGTGTGTGTTCGTATTAGCTTAACTAACTTGGAAGAGATGAATTCAACTGGTTCTTCAGTCATTTTCATGTGATTGTATTCATCAATTAGTCCGAGTTTTGACTTTAATTTACAGTAATTTACCTGTGAGAGGAGAGAGGTTGATATGAGAGGATGAAGGAGAGAGAGATAGAGAGGATGAAGGAGAGAGAGAGATAGAGAGAGTGAGGGGAAGAGAGAGAGAGTCACCATTGATGCACACAAATCATGTTGAGTTTGTATTGTACAATGGGAAATAAGAATAATGAAAAATATGGCATTCAAGCTGACAAAAAATCACCATCGAATTTTCTTTATCAATATTTCATTTACTACAACTATAAAAATAGTCAATGCTAAGAAAAAGTGGACTGTATTATTTATACTAGTGATATAGTAATAGCAGCAGTAGCTATGAATATGAAGTGAATACAATGTATATATATCCGCAAGTATTTATGTATTGAATTATGTAGACTGTGTATACTG
>JADGEY010000058.1 GCA_016744185.1 Emcibacteraceae bacterium
TAATGGGACCATGGGCAATATCGACATCAAAGGTTAAATCTGTTGGAACGTCTTCGAATTTTTTTGGTATCTCTCTTAATATTTTTCTAAAGTCAGCTTTTATTTTAATTTTTGCCTTTGAGGTAAACCAGCCTTGTTCATATTCTAATATTTCCATTTGATATAATGGTGTAGCCGCGACAATTCCCTGAATTTTGATGAGCCTGTTTTTTGCAGTAATGCCAAAAAACTTTGGTGTTATTAAAAAGAAGGCTGTAATTATTATTACAGCAAAGATGGTTTTCTTGTTAAACATGGTAATTCTACTAACAATACATATGAATTTTAAAAACTTTACGCTACTATAACCGAAATTTAATTTAAAGATTTATTTAAAAAAATACTTAGAAATATTTTGGAGGTTCATGAATATGTATGATTATGATTATGATTTTTTTGTTATTGGCGCAGGGTCAGGGGGGGTACGGTCAAGTAGAAGGGCGGCATCTTATGGGGCAAAAGTTGGTCTTTGCGAAGATTACCGTGTGGGCGGTACATGCGTTATTCGGGGCTGCGTACCAAAGAAACTATTCGTTTATGCTTCTGAATATTCGGCTCATTTTAGAGATTCTAAAGGTTTCGGCTGGTCTTATGACGATGCTGCCTTTAATTGGTCAGCCTTGCTTGCGGCGAAGGATAAGGAAATCGACCGCTTAAATGGGCTTTATTCTAATGTCCTTAAAAACCACAATGTAGAGGTTATTCAGGCACGAGGCAGGATTACAGGGGCTCATAGCCTAGAGCTTACCAGTCCATCGGGCGTAAAGGAAATAACAGCAGAAAAAATACTAATTGCCACAGGGGCATGGCCAATGATGCCAGATATTCCTGGTATTGAGCATGCGATTAGCTCTAATGAAGCATTTCACTTGGACGTTCTGCCAGAAAAAATAGCCATTGTTGGCGGCGGTTATATTGCGGTAGAATTTGCAGGGATTTTCCTTGGAATGGGTGTTCAGACAAGCCTTTTATATAGAGGAGAGCAAATTTTAAGAGGGTTCGATAAAGATATTAGCTCTAAATTAACAGAAGAAATGTCTAAAAAGGGCATGGATGTTCGCCTGAAAGTGAATGTAAATGAAATTATCAAGACGGAACAGGGGCTTGATCTTAAACTATCGGACGGCTCTATTTTATCTGTTGGGGCAGTTATGTACGCCACGGGACGTGTGCCAAATATAAAAGGATTGGGATTAGAAGAGCTTGGCGTAAAGCTTAGAGCTAATAATTCAATCATTACAAATGAATATTTTAAGACAAATATTGACAGTATTTTTGCTGTTGGTGATGTAACGGGAAATATTCAGCTAACTCCAATTGCAATTAAAGAAGGTTCTGCCCTTTCTGAAACTGAATTTAATAATAATCCGACAAAAGTCGATTATGAAAATATCCCAACAGCAGTATTTTCACAGCCTTCTATCGGTACTGTTGGGCTTTCAGAGGAAGAGGCGGCTCTGAAATATGGCGCAGAAAACATCAAAACGTACCGTTCAGAATTTAGGTCAATGAAATTTACATTAGCGGATAGGGACGAGCGTTCATTAATGAAGCTTATTACTGTAAAGAATACAGATAAGGTCGTGGGCGCACATATCATTGGGCCTGATGCTGCTGAAATTATTCAAGGTTTTGCCGTAGCGTTAAAACTTGGTGCTACAAAAGAGGATTTTGATAATACCGTTGCAGTTCATCCCTCGGCAGCAGAAGAATTTGTTTTACTGTAAAGAGAGGAAAATATAGTGAGAAGGTAGCTTTTGCCTTTTTGCTACAAATAATTAGAAGAATATTCCATTTATGCTAGATTTATATTAAAAACTAGTTTATATCCTTGGATATGCTCTCTTGGTATAATTCTGCTATGAGTAAAATTAAAAGAGCGATAAGATTAAAGAATGCCACATAAAATTACAAAAGACCTTATACTAGAGACTGGAAGCAAAATGAACAATAATTGGATGCCTGATAGCTGGAGATCAAAGCCAATCCGCCAAGTGCCAGAATACCCAGATCAAGCAGCACTCGAAGCGGTCGAAGCAGAACTTCGTGCCTCTCCGCCGCTGGTGTTCGCAGGAGAAGCCCGCAGATTAAAAAGCCGCCTAGGAGACGTGTCTAGGGGGAAGGCTTTCTTGCTTCAGGGCGGTGATTGCGCCGAGAGTTTTGAAGAATTTAATGCCGATAATATTCGTGATACATTCCGTGTAATGCTTCAAATGGCTGTTGCTTTGACTTTTGCAGCTTCTTGTCCTGTTGTAAAAGTTGGACGCATAGCAGGGCAATTTGCAAAGCCCCGCAGCGCAAACATGGAAACGCAGGGCGATGAAATCCTGCCAAGCTATAGGGGCGATATTATCAATGGCATTGATTTTAATGCTAAAAGCCGTATTCCAGACCCTCAAAGAATGATGAAGGCTTATAATCAATCTTGCTCAACGCTTAATTTGCTGCGGGCATTTGCGCAGGGCGGCTATGCTAATCTTCATAAAGTTCATCAATGGAATCTTGATTTTGTCAGCGGCGGTGAAGCGGTTGAACGCTACCGTGATTTAACAGGGCGCATTGATGAAGCACTCTGTTTTATGAAAGCTTGCGGCGTTAATAGCTCTACGCAGCCTCATCTGAACGGTACCGAATTCTATACGTCTCATGAAGCCCTTTTGCTAAGCTATGAAGAAGCTTTAACACGGGTGGATAGCACAACAGGGGACTGGTATGACACATCTGGGCATATGCTATGGATTGGTGATCGTACCCGTATTTTAGGCGAGGCTCATGTGGAGTTTCTATCAGGAATTGGGAATCCTCTTGGACTGAAAGTGGGTCCTACAACAGATCTTGATGATCTTATTCGCATTATTGACCAATTAAATCCAGAAGATGAAGCAGGACGTATTACCCTTATCTGCCGCATGGGAAGCGATATAATAGAAGATAAATTACCGCCCGTTATTCGCAGGTTAAAATCAGAAGGCAGGCAGGTTGTATGGTCATCTGATCCTATGCACGGCAATACGATTAAATCCTCAACAGGCTATAAAACTCGCCCGTTTGAGAGGGTTTTGAAAGAAATTCAAAGCTTTTTTGCAATCCATAGATCGGAAGGCACTTACGCAGGCGGGGTGCATTTTGAAATGACGGGGAAAAATGTCACAGAATGTACAGGCGGCGCAGAAATGATTACGGATGAGAAGCTTAAAGACCGCTATCATACATATTGTGATCCAAGATTAAATGCGAACCAGTCATTGGAGCTTGCTTTTCTGATCGCAGAAAGTTTAAAAGAAGAACGTACAGCCCGTGAAAAAAAACAGGTAGCTCTGTAGATTAAGATCTGGCTAAAATTAAGACCCTTTAAACAAGGTAAGTATCTTAGAATATGCCAGACCAGATTAAAATAGCTCTTGCAACGATAAATCCTACCGTAGGGGATATTGCGGGTAATATTGATTTAATATTGGCGGCAAGAAAAGAGGCAAAGCAGGCGGATATTATCGTATATTCAGAGCTTGTTCTTATCGGCTATCCTCCTGAAGATTTGGTTTTAAAGCCTGCTTTGCAGCGCAGGGCGATGGATGCGGTTATAGAGCTTGCAGGGGCAACGCTGGACGGTGGGCCCGCTATGCTAATCGGTTCTTGCTGGCGTGAGGGGGGCGAGCTTTATAATTCAGCAATTTTGATTGATGAGGGGAAAATTAAAGCCATTCGTCATAAAGTAGATTTACCAAATTATGGCGTTTTTGATGAAAAACGTATTTTTAAGGCTGGGAGCTTTGAAGATGTTATTAGTTTCCGAGGCGTAAAGCTTGGAATCTTGATATGCGAAGATATGTGGACAGAGGGTTATTCGGATCATCTTCGAAATAAAGGCGCAGAGATTTTCGTTGTTCTAAACGGCTCTCCCTATGAAGTAAATAAAACCCATCTTAGGTTAGAGCTTGCTAAGCAGCGGTGCGATGAGACTAAAATCCCGTTGATTTATGTTAATCAGATCGGGGGACAGGACGAACTTGTTTTTGATGGTAGCACGTTTGTTTTAAATGCAGATGGAAGGCTAGGCTATAAATTAAAAGCATGGCGCAGCGCAGTGGATGTGATTTTTTGGCATAAGCAAAAATCTGGCTGGGTTTGCGATGAAACCACAATTGATGATTTTAATGAAAAATTTGAAAATTATTATCATGCTATGATTCTAGGGCTGCGGGATTATTGCCGTAAAAATCATTTTAAAAGCATCGTGATTGGCATGTCGGGGGGCATTGATAGTGCTTTATCGGCTGCGGTTGCTGTGGATTCTATTGGCGCAGATAATGTTGCGCTTGTCATGATGCCTTCTAAATATACATCAGAAGAAAGCTTGCTTGATGCGGCGGACTGCGCAGGGCTTCTTGGCGCAAAAATTGATAATATGTCTATCGTGCCTGCGGTAAAGGCGTTTGATCAAATGTTACTGCCTGCTTTCGCAGGAATGGAGGCTGATCTTACGGAAGAAAACCTACAGTCCCGTATCAGAGGCGTTCTTTTAATGGCGCTGAGTAATAAAAAGGGGCATCTGCTTTTAACCACAGGCAATAAATCTGAAATGTCCGTTGGTTATGCGACGCTTTATGGTGATATGTGCGGCGGTTTTTCTGTGCTTAAAGATATTTATAAGATGGAGCTGTTTGAACTTTGCCGGTGGCGTAATAGGCATTATCCCGAAGGGGGGCTAGCCCCTAGGGGAAGGATTATCCCAGAAAACATTATTGACAAACCGCCTAGTGCAGAGCTGCGCCCCGACCAAAGAGATGATGATAGCCTGCCGCCCTATGATATTTTAGATGATATTTTAGAATGTTTAATTGAAAAAGAAATGCATTTTAGCGATATTGTAAAGAAGGGTCATGATGCAAAAATAGTTGCTAAGATTGAGCATTTACTATACATCGCAGAATATAAAAGACGGCAAGCCCCACCGGGCGTTAAACTGACAGGAAAGAATTTTGGACGTGATCGACGCTATCCAACTACAAACGGTTTTAGAGATGGTGGGAAAGTTCCAAAAAGCTCCAAACGGGGTTAAGCACGCCCCAAACGGGGTTAAGCAAGCAAACGGGAGCGACTGCGAGGCGCCGACAGTTCGGCGAAGGCTGCGTGCCTATTGAACGCTAAATAAGTAAAGCTTATTTAAAAAAAGAGAGAATAAAGATATGACTGTTAAAGTACGTTTTGCACCTAGTCCGACAGGTAAGTTACATGTGGGTAATATGAGAACGGCTATTGTAAATTGGCTTTTTGCTCGGCAGTGCGACGGTGATTTTATTTTGCGTTTAGACGATACTGATACGGCGCGCTCTACTGAAGAATTTGCCGATGGTATAAAAGAAGACCTTACGTGGCTTGGTCTGGATTGGGACAGCATATTTCGCCAGTCTGATCGGTTTGAGCTTTATGATAAGGCAGCGCAAAAATTAAAAGAGGGGGGGCGGCTTTATCCTTGTTATGAGACAGCGCAGGAACTTGATTTAAAGCGTAAAATTCAGCTTGGGCAGGGCAGACCGCCTGTTTATGATAGAGCGGGGCTAAATCTTACGGCTGAAGATGTGGCAAAATATGTAGCAGAAGGGCGCAGGCCTCATTGGCGGTTTAAACTTCTTACGCCTGCGCGCATTAAATGGACTGACCTTGTGAAGGGTGAGATTTCTTTTGATATGGAATCTTTATCTGATCCTATTTTAATTCGGGAAGATGGCTCATATCTTTATACGCTGCCCTCTGTAGTTGATGATATTGATTATGAGATTACGCATATTATGCGGGGGGAAGACCATACGACAAATTCAGCGGTGCAGGTTCAGCTTTTTGAGGCACTCGGCGTCAAATCACCTGAATTATGCCATTTCTCGCTTTTGACGGGGATAAAAGGCGAGGGTCTATCAAAACGTCTTGGCAGCGCAAGCATTCATTCATATAGGAAAGAAGAAGGGCTGGAAGCGATGAGCCTTATGTGCCTTCTGGCAAGGCTTGGCTCATCTTTGCCCATCTTGCCATTCACGGATGTAAAAGAGCTAATTAAAACATTTGATTTTAAAACATTTAGCAGATCGGCAGCAAAATTTGATCCTTATGAATTAGAGGTTATAAATGCTAAAATCTTACATCAAACAGAATTTGAAGATATTAAGTCCCGCATAGATATTACGGAAGATTTTTGGAATATTGCCAGAGCGAATATTAAAAAACTAAAGGATACCAAGGAGCTTATATCTATCATCAATGGTCCGATTACGCCCAAGATAGAAGATGCGGATTTCGCCGCAAAAGCATTGGAGCTATTACCCATAGGGGACTGGGATAATGGCACATGGAAATTATGGACGGCGGCGGTTAAGGACGCAGCGGGCGTAAAGGGTAAAGCGCTGTTTATGCCGCTGCGTCAAGCTCTTACGGGGGCTGACCATGGGCCGGAAATGGGAACATTGCTCCCCTTTATTGGAAGAGAGAAAGCCTCAGCACGCTTGAAGGGCGAAATTGTATGAGCCTAAAAATACATAATACTCTAACAGGGAAAAAAGAAGAATTTAAGCCGAGTGATCCAAAAGATATTAAAATTTATGTTTGCGGCCCAACGGTTTATGATTTTGCACATATTGGAAATGCCCGTCCTGTTGTGGTGTTTGATACTTTGGTGCGGCTGCTGCGTCATGATTATGAGAAAGTCACATATGCCCGTAATATTACAGATATTGATGATAAAATTATGGAGAGGGCTTTAAAAAAAAATGTCCCTATTTCAGAAATAACTGAGAAATATACAAAGCATTATGAAGAAGATATGGCGGTGCTGAATAATAAGCTGCCAGATATTCGCCCTAAAGCAACCGACTATTTGCCCTCCATGATTAAAATGATAGAGGTCTTGATAGAAAAGGATCATGCCTATGAGATAGAGGGGCAGGTTTTGTTTCATGTGCCTTCTATGGAGAATTATGGCGAGCTTTCGGGGCGTTCTATTGAAGATTTAAAAGCGGGGGCGAGAGTTGATGTGGGCGATTATAAAAAGTTCCATGCCGACTTTATTTTATGGAAACCTTCTACCGATGAGCAGCCGAGCTGGGAAAGCCCATGGGGCAGGGGGCGGCCTGGCTGGCATCTTGAATGTTCTTGTATGATTGAAGATAATTTTGGGGAAACGATTGATATTCACGGCGGCGGACTTGATTTGATTTTTCCGCATCATGAAAATGAGATTGCTCAGAGCAGATGTAGCCACGGCGGCAAAGAGCTTGCTAATTACTGGATGCATAACGGATACCTTACCGTGGAGGGTGAAAAAATGTCAAAATCCCTTGGTAATTACGTGACGGTTCATGATCTGATTAAAGAATTTCCAAATAAGGGCGAGGCTATTCGGCTCTGTTTGCTGAGCGCACATTACCGCCAGCCTACCGATTTTAGCCGTGAAGGAATTAGGCAAGCAGAAAAACAGCTTAACCGTTGGTATAAAGCGGTAGAGGGCGTGTCTGCTTCAGATAAAGATATTTCACCAAAGGTTCTAGGGGCTTTGCATGATGATCTCAATACGCCAAAAGCGATTATGGAACTTGGGCAGCTTGCAAAAGAAGGCAGCGCAGCGTCACTCCTCGCATCGGCGCAGCTTATGGGGTTTTTGGATAATAAAGACTGGTTTAAAGAGCTTGATGAGATCAATGGTTTATCCGCATCTGAAATTGAAGCTCTTATTGTGAGGCGTTCAGAGGCGAAAGCGAATAAAGATTGGACGCTCGCCGATAAAATCAGAAATGATTTAGAAGATCAGGGCATCGCTTTGCTCGATAGTGCCGCAGGGACAAGCTGGACAAAAAAATAACTTTAACGTGAGGGACGATCATGCAATGGCAAGATGAAGGAGTCATTCTCTCGCTTAAAAAATATGGTGAATATGATGCGGTTGTTGACGTTCTGACCCAAAGTCATGGGCGCCATGCGGGAATGGTTCGGGGCGGTATGGGGCGGCGAAAAAGAGGTGACGTTCAAGTGGGAAACCTTGTGACGCTTGAATGGCGTGGCAGGCTTGAGACGCATCTTGGGACTTATAATTTAGAACTTAAAAGAGCTTATAGTGCAGCTTTACTGGATAGCGGAGCAAAGCTTGCGGTTTTAAATAGCATTACGGCTCTGCTGACGCTTTGCCTTCCTGAAAGAGAAGAACATCAACCTCTTTTAAAATCCGTTATTCGTTTTTTGGAACTTCTTATTAAAGAGGCAGATATGTCTCTTTGGGGCGCAGTGCTGGTAAAATGGGAAATTGGGCTTCTTCAAGAACTGGGCTTTGGGCTTGACCTATCTTGCTGCGCAGCCACGGGAACGCTTGATGATCTTATCTATGTGTCACCAAAATCGGGCAGAGCCGTGAGTAGGGAAGCAGGGCTTCCTTATCATGATAAGCTGCTCGCTTTGCCTGCTTTTTTAAGGGAAGATATGCAAAATATTATGGCTAAGGATATTCTAAATGGTTTATCATTAACGGAATATTTCCTTCAGCGTCATATATTTGACGAGCATCACAAAAAAATTCCAGCCGCAAGGCGTATGGTGCTAGATTATATTTATTAACGCTGAAAAGAGAAGAATATGAAAATTATATCAATTTTATTATTTGCTCTGACTTATTTTATCTCGCCTGCAAAAGCGCAGGCTATAAATTTTGACCCTGTCAAAAACTCATCTAAAAATAACTTTGATGGCTTTCATATTGGTTTTGATGGGGGAGTGTTTTATAATAGTAAATCGGGCAATATAGCGCAGTTATTAGGCGCAAGCGTCATGTGGCGGGAACGCCGAGATAAAATGACGCTTGGATTCGAACTGCGATATAACCATTTATTTAGTGAAAAAGAAAAAGCACGTTTTCAAGCAGATTTTCAGCTTGGATTTTTAGTGAGCGATAAAATTCTTATTTCAGGAGCTTTAGGGCTAGTTCACCGCCCTGATTACCGAACGTCTTTGCCAGATGCTTCCTATTATATTGATTATAAGGTCGGGCTTTTAGGTGAAATCTATGTAAGTGAGAAATTAATTGCAAAAATGGGCTATAATATGGTTTTTGATAAATTAGGAAATGGTACAAACCATTATATGAGCATCGGTATTTTGCTTCAATATTAAGAGGGTATATTGTCAGATGAATTTAAACCAAGTTACTTTACCTGTAAATGATATTGAAATTGCGGCTGCATTTTATCGCCGTATGGGGTTCTTACAAATTGTAGAATCCTCTGACTATGCACGATTTGAATCTATGGAGGGGGGTGTCACATTTTCATTGTCTTATGAGCGAGAAAAAGGACGAAATTTTTCTGTTATTTATTTCGAATGTGAAAATCTTGATAGGCAAGTCTCTAATATTAAAGGAAAAAGGATTTTCTTTTATGCAAGAGCCAACAGATCAGCACTGGCTTTGGAGAGAAGCTATATTACATGATCCATCGGGCAATAAAATAAAGCTATATTGGGCAGGTGAGAACCGCTTGAATCCTCCTTGGCGAGTGGAAAAAACCGTTTAAATAGTTTGTTTCTCTTACCTAGTGAAAGCTATTTTTAAATAAAGCTGAATTTACTTTATATTTTAACTAGCCAAAAGATGCAAAATTGCTATAGTTATTTTTATGAATAAATCCAAAGAAATTGATGTCATTTTAGATGCTCCTTTAGGCGATGCCCTTGGGGAACGTTATTTGTCTTATGCATTGTCAACTATTATGTCTCGCTCTTTGCCTGACGTACGGGACGGGCTAAAGCCTGTTCACCGCAGAATTTTATGGGCAATGCGTCAGTTAAAACTTAATCCAGAAACAGGGTTTAAAAAATGTGCCCGTGTGGTCGGAGATGTGATCGGTAAATATCATCCTCATGGTGATCTGTCCGTTTATGACGCTCTGGTGCGCCTTAGCCAAGAATTTGCCGTGCGCTATCCGCTTGTCGATGGACAGGGCAATTTTGGGAATATTGACGGCGATAATGCGGCGGCTATGCGTTATACTGAAGCCCGCATGACAGCGGTTGCGATCGCTCTTATGGAAGATATTGACAAAGATACCGTTGATTTTCGCTTCACCTATGACGGGGAAGAAGATGAGCCGATTGTTATGCCTGCGAACTTCCCTAATTTACTGGCGAATGGGGCAATGGGAATCGCTGTGGGAATGGCAACGTCAATTCCGCCGCATAATCTGTCAGAGCTTTGTGATGGGCTTCAATATTTAATTAAATATCCAGATGCTGCGACTGAAAAGCTTATTAAATATATTCCTGGACCAGACTTTCCAACGGGCGGTACGATTGTTGAACCAAGAGCGAATATTCTAAAAGCATATGAGACAGGACGGGGAAGTTTTAGGCTTCGCGCCAGATGGGAAATAGAAGATTTAGGGCGAGGGGCGTATCAAATAATCATTACTGAAATCCCATATCAAGTTCAAAAATCTCGGCTTATTGAAAAAATTGCAGATTTAATCTATCAGAAGAAACTTCCTATCCTTTCAGATGTTAGGGACGAATCGAGTGATATTATTCGGGTGGTTATTGAACCTAAAAACCGCACTATTGATGCAAATATGTTGATGGAAAGCCTTTATAAGCTTACGGATTTAGAGACGAGATTTTCTCTTAATATGAATGTGCTTGAAGGGGGTAAGCTGCCAAGAGTTATGTCGCTTGCCGAGGTTTTAAAAGCTTTTTTAAAACACCGCCAAGACGTTTTGGTACGTAGGTCAAACTTTAGGCTTGAGAAAATAGACCACCGCCTTGAGGTTTTAAAAGGCTATCTGGTTGCTTTTCTTAATCTTGATGAAGTTATTCGGATTATTCGCTTTGAAGATGAAGTGAAAAAGACTTTGCAAAGCACATTTTCTTTAAGTGATGTTCAGGCCGAAGCCATTTTAAATATGAGACTACGCTCACTGCGTAAGTTAGAAGAAGCAGAAATTAAAACAGAGTTTGATGCACTAGAAGCTGAAAAGGCTGAACTTTTATTATTGCTTGGCAGTGAAGATTTACGCTGGGTGAATATTTCTGCATCTCTTAAAGATCTTAAGAAAAAATTTGGTCTAAGAACGGCAGTCGGTAAAAGACGAAGCGATTTTGCCGACGCGCCTGAATCTATGGTTATTCCCCTTGAAGCCATGATTGAAAAAGAACCTATAACGATTATTTGTTCAGATAAAGGCTGGATTAGAGCCCTAAAGGGTCATGGGGCAATTGATGATAAAATTAAGTATAAAGAAGGGGATGAGGCAAAGTTTGGCTTTTCTGCTTCAACCACAGATAAAGTTTTAGTCTTTGCAAGTAATGGGCGTTTTTACACTCTAGGCTGTGATAAATTACCAGGCGGGCGGGGGCATGGCGAGCCGATTAGGCTGATGATTGATCTGCCCAATGATGTGGAAATTATTTCTATGTTTACCTATGCTGTGGGCTCTAAGCTTTTACTCGCTTCGGATAAAGGGCGGGGCTTTATTGCGCAGGCAGATAATGTAATCGCGAGCACAAGGGGCGGTAAAGCGATATTCAATGCGGAAAAAGGTCTGAATAATCCTGTGAAGTGTTTTGAAATAGGTGAGGGGCATGACCATATTGCGGTTTCTGGGACGGGGCGTAAAATGCTTATTTTCCCGCTTGACCAAATGCCTGAAATGAATAAGGGACGGGGTGCGATTTTACAGAAATATCTTGATGCTTCTATGGGGGATATTATTTCTTTTAAAGGCGAGGACGGCGTGAGCTGGCTTATGAAGGGTGGTAAGAGACGGACTGAAAAAGATCTTATCGGTTGGCTCGGCAAGCGTGGTAGTGTCGGACGCATGGCGCCGCATGGATTTCCGCTTAATAATAAGTTTACCCAGTAATGCAAATCATTCCTGCAAAAAGGCTTATGACAGGGGATAGGGTGCATATTTTGCCGCCTTCATCTGCTTTGAAATCAGTTTATTTTAGCTTTATTGAGGAAAATATCCATTATCATCAACCATGGGTTTTTTTATCTTTAAGTGAGCTTCATTATAAATATTATATTAAGGCAAATAAAGAAGGTACATCTCGGGGCTGTTTTATTTTTCATAATGAAACCAAAGAGCTCATCGGGGTTATTAATATTAATAATATCATGCTAGGCCCCGTATCTTCTGCAAGCCTTGGTTATTATAATGCTGAAAAATTTTCTAAAACAGGTTTAATGTCAGAGGGAATGCTGCTTGTGCTTGATTATGCTTTTCAAATTCTAAAGCTTAATAGAATTGAAGCTAATATTCAGCCAGATAATATAGCATCTTTAATATTCGCAAAGAAAATTGGCTTCCAAAAAGAAGGCTTCTCTCCAAAATATTTAAAAATTGGCGATGAATTTAAAGATCATGAAAGATGGGCTATTTTAAAAGATGATTTTGATAAAAGATCATAAAAACTAACTTTTTATAAAAGATCATAAAAACTAACTATTGAATATTTTTATCCATTCTTCTTTTAATATTTCGTCCATTTGCGCCATCGTTATATCAAGCCCAAGCCCGTAGAGTGACGTGACCCCATGTTCATTAATGCCGCAGGGAACAATGCCTGTATAATGGCTAAGGTCTGGCTTAATATTGATGCAAATTCCATGGAAACTAACCCATTTACGCACTCTTACGCCAATGGCGGCGATTTTGTCTTCTTTGCCGCTATCTCGCACGACCCATACGCCAACACGTCCAGACCGCCGCTCTCCTATAATGCCCACTTTGCCTAGGCTGTTAATCACCCATTGTTCTAAATTACAGATATATTTTCGAATGTCTTTGCCTCTTTTTGTTAGGTCAAGCATAACATAAACAACTCTTTGCCCCGGTCCATGATATGTATATTGTCCGCCTCGCCCCGTTTGGTATACTGCAAAACGGTTTGGAGACAGCAGGTCATTTTTATTGGCGGACGTGCCAGCGGTATAAAGGGGAGGATGCTCTAAAAACCAAATAAGCTCTTTCTTTGTGCCAGAATGAATATCTGCAACGCGGCTTTCCATAATTTCTATAGCCTCTTCATAGGGGATAAGAGTATTTGAAAAATTCCATTCAGGAAGGGCGTTATTATGGGGCATTTTTATATCTTTAAAAATAATTTAAAAAGTTAATGTTTATTCATAGCCTTTGGTATATCCTGAAAGAAATCAAATGTTAAGTTAAAAGGCGGTCTAATGTCCCAAGCGTTCGAAGATGTAGATGTTGAACTTACGGTTGTTCTTGGTCAAACGAACATGCCGATTAGGCAATTGTTAAAACTTGGACGGGGCGCTGTTATCGAACTTAATGAAGAGCATGATGAACCTGTAAAAATTTACTGTA
>JADGEY010000591.1 GCA_016744185.1 Emcibacteraceae bacterium
ATTTTTAATTAATTATTTAGATTTAACATTACCATATATATATCTAGCCATAACATGTAATACTGTAACAAGTAATTACCCTCCCCAATAATATAATGCAAGCAAAGCTGCGACTGGTCAGCTAGTATATATATATATATGTGTGTGTATGTATGTTTGTGTATGTGTTTGTGTGTTTGTGTATGTGTGTGTGTGTGTGTGTGTGTGTGTGTGTGTGTGTGTGAGTGTGGCTGTATGTGTGTATGTATGTATATGAATGTGTGTGTATGCATGTGTATGTATGTGTGTATTTGTATGTATGTGTGTGTTTGTATGTATGTGTAAAATATTCCGGATATTAATAATTAATCATATAAGAAATATACTTACTCAAAGATATCTAATTAAAAATAATTTCAAATTTAAACTTAACCACATATAAAAAATACTAAATACAATATTACAACCTTGTAAAATGAAGTATTTCATACCATGTCATAAATAAAATATACAACTCGTTGTAGTATTTCTCTATACAAATATAGTCTTGTTCAAGTTAAGACAATATACTATTCTACACTAGAACTCCACTAC
>JADGEY010000592.1 GCA_016744185.1 Emcibacteraceae bacterium
ATTTAAAACATTGCTCTTTACATTAATAACACATAAATGTACCTTTTACATTGTACCCTACGCCAACAAAACATGGATGCCTTTTTCAAACTATAATGCCCTACTTTAACCACACGATTGTACCTTTAAAACATTATTCCCTATGTTAACCACACGATTGTACCTTTAAAACATTATTCCCTATGTTACCCACACAATTGTACCTTTAAAACATTATTCCCTATGTTAACCACACAATTGTACCTTTAAAACATTATTCCCTATGTTAACCATACAATTGTACCTTTAAAACATAATTCCTTACTTTAATCCCCTCGCCATTTTTTGATTGACAGACGCTAACAACAATACAAAATCGCTCAGTGGACTATGTAAATTCTCTGCTACAAAACATCCACCATTCTGCAATTATAGACCTTGTCTTCAAATTCTTCTTTAAACTTGATTCTCCGGAATCCACTAGAATGTGCCACGAGGTTTATCTATACTAGTTTTACCCTGTGTGTGTGTGTGTGTGTGTGTGTGTGTGTGTGTGTGTGTGTGTGTGTGTGTGTGTGTGTGTGTGTGTGTGTG
>JADGEY010000593.1 GCA_016744185.1 Emcibacteraceae bacterium
CACACGCACACACGCACACACACACACACACACTCACACACACACACACACACACACACACACACACACACACACACACACACACACACACACACACACACACACACACACACACACACACACACACACACACACACACACACACACACACACACACACACACACACACACATTTGTGTTATGGGAAAGTGGTAAACGCCTTACCAATATAAAAAAACGCCCGTAATAAAACAAAATAATCTTTTGTATTATTTTGTCTATAATTACATTCAACGTATTTGTTATTGGTATCATTATTGGTTATTGGTATTGGTATGAAATGGGTTCCAGGTGGGCAGGAGTTTTTACTATTAGATGTTGGTTGGGACAGCGCGCGATATTAGTGTAAATATTAGTGCGATATTAAGGTAAATTTTAGTGTAATATTAGTGTTAATATAATGGTAATATTAGGGTTAATACTAGTGTAATATTAGTGTTAATACTAGGGTAATATTAGTGTTAATATTAGTGTAATATTAGTGTTAATATTACTGTTTATATAAGTGTAAAACAGGCGTACACTGTAAATATT
>JADGEY010000594.1 GCA_016744185.1 Emcibacteraceae bacterium
ATATATAGGACGATTAATAACAACATTAATGAAATGAATATCTAGATTAATAATATAGTTTAATGTCGAAATCTATGTGGTACATTCATTATTGAAATAAACATTAAAATAATGATGTATTAATGGTCTCTAAGAATTAATAAACAATAAAAAGATAATTTGGTTAATAAGTGTTGAGGGTTCTATGCATTAATTTGTGTATACCAATACTCGGGAATACAAAAGCTCACAATGTTTGTTTAATTACTATTCGTTATTGATGATGATGATGATGATGATGATGATGATGTTTTTGTACCAAGTTTAATATCATACACAGGTGGTATGTAAATGTAGTTATTTAACAAATAGTATTCAATCAATAGCAAGATGGATATTTGTTCCAATAGAAATTATTTAATGTTGAATGGATAATATTTGAAAATGAACAGAGTTACTATTGCATTGTGGGAAATGTTGCTAGAATACCTTGTTGGTAATGGTTCTAGAATGAGCTAACGAAATTGAGATGGTTGCGGGGAGAAATAAGAGAGGGAGAGGAAGAGAAATAGTGAGATGAAGAAAGTAGGAGAC
>JADGEY010000595.1 GCA_016744185.1 Emcibacteraceae bacterium
CCCCGAGAAACATCCAGATTTAAGGTAACTATCCCCGTGTGTGTGTATGGGTATGTGTGTGGGTATGTGTGTGTGTGTGTGTGTGGGTATATGTGTGTGTGTGGGTATGTATGTGGTTATGTGTGTGTGTGTGTGTGTGTGTGTGTGTGTGTGTGTGGGTGTGTGTGTGTGCTTCAAACCTTCCTTAAAACTTCCTTTTAACAATATTAACCTTTCTTAACAATATTTAAAAACAACTTCAAACCTTCCTTAACAATATTTAAAAACAACTTCAAACCTTTCTTAACAACATTAAAAACAACTTCAAACCTTCCTTAACAATATTAAAAACAACTTCAAACCTTCCTTAACAATATCTAAAACAATTTCAAACCTTTCTTAACAATATTAAAAACAACTTCAAACCTTCCTCAACAATATTTAAAACAACTTCAAACTTTCTTAACAATATTTAAAAACAACTTCAAACCTTTCTTATTATCTAAAAACAACTTCAAACCTTCCTTAACAACATTAAAAACAACTTCAAACCTTCCTTAACAATATTAAAAACAAATTCAAACCTTCCATAAC
>JADGEY010000596.1 GCA_016744185.1 Emcibacteraceae bacterium
CCCTATACCACCACCACCACCACCAGTACCCCACCACTCCGACATACAACATAAATGGCATAGTAAAAGATTAACCAACTTGTATCAACATTGCCTAGATTGAGAACTTGATACCATTCATCTATGCTGGTCATGTATTCATGCATGTTTAACATGATTATAGTACATTTAAAAATGCGTCTAGCCAATCATGTAAAACATGCTTGTAGTCTGCATTAGGGATGCTCATGTGAGCATGTGTATGTATGTCTTTTGTGTGTGTGTGTGTGTATGTACATGTGAGTTTGTGTATGTACAAGTGATTGTGTGTGTGTGTGTGTGTGTGTGTGTGTGTGTGAGTATGTATGTGTGTAATTCTATGTGTGTGTGTGTGTGTGTGTGTGTGTAAGTACATGTGAGTTTGTGTATGTATGGGTGATTGTGTGAGTGTGTATGTATGAGTATGTATATGTGTAATTATATATGTGTGTGTGTGAGTACATGTGTCTATATGTGTGTGTATGTCTGTGTTTGTGAGCGTCAGAATACGAATACTCGCACCTATTAACAAATCACATCTAATTACTATTATTA
>JADGEY010000597.1 GCA_016744185.1 Emcibacteraceae bacterium
AGATAATGTAGGTGATAGTTAATGTGACACCTGTTATGTAATATGCCATATTTGACACCTCCTTTACATTAATAACTCAAATAAGAACAAAACCATGACACCTGCTATGTAATATGCCACATTTGACATATCCTTTGAAGAATGTGTGTGCGCGTTCATATGTGTATATGTGTGCGCGCTCATATGTATGTGTGTATGTTCATGTGTGTGTATATGCGCGCTCATATATGTGTGTGTGCGCTTATATGTGTATGTATGAACGCGTGCAATCTTACACATATGTGTGTGTGTGTTTGTGTGTGTGTGTGTGTGTGTGTGTGTGTGTATGAACACGTGCAATCGTACACATATGTGTGTGTGTGTGTGTGTGTAAATATGCCACAATTAAACCACATCACACTTACCTGTATCGTAAATGATATAGAAATTAGATGCGGGGTAGTAGAATATATCAATTGGTTCTTGTAAGTATCTCATAGGTAAAGATGTGTTCTGGGGATATAAACTTGCTAGAAAATTCATTTGGTGACCCTTTACAGTAATCTATAATGTATACAATAATCAAGTTACCAT
>JADGEY010000059.1 GCA_016744185.1 Emcibacteraceae bacterium
GAAAATGTCCAGATTATTTGCCGATAAAAAGATGAATTTTAGCTTTTATAAATATCTTTTCTATCAATATATCATTAAAAACAACCCTCAATAGAAGTCTAAAGACCAATATAGCTCTCATTAATTGTCATACAATAAAAACCTAATGCAACTAAGCACTAATAAAGCATCTATTATGTTGAATATTATAAATTTCTTTGGAATGTTTTCTACCTCTAAAAGAATCATCTCGCTTGTTGGGACTTCACTTTTTGGTCTCGTCATTTTTACCATAAATTTCTTATAGCTTGAACAACAGCTCAGAACTTAAGTGTGAATGACCTTTTAACAACAGTGACCATTCGTTCCAATCAAAATAAATGGATTAATTATCTGGCATAGCCCCTAAAATTAAATAATCCATCAGCTTTATTTTAATTTTAGGGCTGTATTTTAGCAATGTTATTCAAGTTCAACCGCCATAGCAGTAGCCTCGCCGCCGCCAATACATAAAGCCGCCATACCCCGTTTTTTCCCTCTTATTTTTAATGCATTAATAAGAGTGACCAGAATCCTTGCGCCCGATGCACCAATAGGGTGACCAAGGGCGCAGGCTCCGCCATAAATATTTACTTTTTCATGAGCAATATTTAATTCTTTCATCGCCGCCATTGTCACAACTGCGAAAGCTTCGTTAATTTCATAAAGGTCAACATCTTCATCCGTCCAGCCTGTTTGCTTATAGAGTTTCTTAAGCGCGTCCACAGGCGCAATGGAAAACCATTCAGGCTCTCTTGCATGAACGCTCTGCCCGCGAATAGTCGCAATCACGCTAAGCCCCCGCCTGACTGCTTCTGATTTTCTCATCATGATAAGAGCCGCCGCACCGTCCGAAATAGAGCTTGCATTCGCCGCTGTAATCGTACCGTCTTTTATAAAGGCTGCCCGAAGAGATGGTATTTTTTCTGGGCGGGCTTTGGGCGGCTGCTCATCTGTATCAAAGATAACATCGCCCCTCCGAGTTTTAAGAGTAATCGGCGTAATCTCACTTTTGAAATAGCCTTTTTGGATCGCATCATTCGCCCTGCTTAAAGAGCTAATCGCATAATCATCTTGATCCGACCGTGTAAAACCGTATTTCTCTACTGTACGTTCAGCAAAAACGCCCATCGGCGTTCCCGTCTCATAGGCATCTTCTAAACCATCTTTAAGCATATGATCCAAGGCTTCCCCATGACCAAATCTTGCCCCTGTACGCATTTTAGGAAGAAGATAAGGCGCATTCGACATGCTTTCCATTCCACCTGCAATCATCACATCTGCTTGCCCCGCTTTTAAAGCATTATGAGCCATCATCACAGCCTGCATGCCAGAGCCACACATTTTATTCAAGGTCGTACAGCCCGTGTCATAGGAAAGCCCTGCCCCAATCGCAGCTTGGCGCGCGGGAGCTTGCCCTTGACCTGCCCCTAGAACATTGCCCATATAAACTTCATCAATATCGCTTATCCCAAGAGATGCACTGCTTAAAGCACCCTTAATCGCCGCTGCGCCAAGTTCAGAGGCACTAAGAGAGGCAGCTGCGCCGCCAAAACCACCCATTGGCGTTCTTGATAGTCCAACAATGACGATAGGATCGTTATTAATTTCAGTTGATGGCATATTTTATCTCCTAATGATATTATAAGCTTTCACTATATTAAAATTTTAGTTACTATCCAGTAACACTATATAAGATGAAAAACAACATTTCACTCCTTAAAATAGCGAAAATAAACAATGAACCCAAAATGGGAATGAGGTTAAAAGTGGCTAAAGAAAAATGGAATGGTCAAATTACCGGAACGAAAGAACAACGCTCTGCTAAACTGCGAGCGATTTTAAATGTTGCCGCACGGTCGTTCTTGGAAAAAGGCTATCATAAGACCTCTTTGGACGATATTGCAAAACTGCAAAATGTAACAAAACCTACGCTTTATTATTATATTAAAAATAAAGAAGACATTCTCATTCAATGTGAGAAAATCGCTATGGCGCAGATTAACTTGTTCATTGATACGATTGAAAAATCGAATGACATAGGCTTTAAAAAACTTCAAAATTTCATCGCAGGATATATTGACCTCGTTATGGACGATATTATTCGCTGTCATATTCAGCACCGTGGGCAAATGAAAGACCCCATAGCCAAAGAAAAAAGCCTCGATTATCACAGAGATATAGAACATAGGGTCAGAAAAATTATCGCAGAAGCTATTGCTGACCATTCGGTGCGAAACTGTAATCCAACAATCATTGCTATTTTGCTTTTTGATAGCTTAAACGGCATTAGCGCATGGTATAGAAAAGAAGGAACGGTTAATAAGGAGGATTTAAAAAAAGAAGCCTTAAGCCTTCTTACTAAAGGTCTTGTTTCTCAAAATTAAAAAAATGATTTAATTTTTTTCAAAGTATCTTCAATAAAAAACATTAATCTTGGACGTTTATAATAATAGCTTAACATCTGTTCTTTTTTCTGCCCCAAGCTTTGTTTATAGCGGTTGTCCCCTGCCATAAAATTATAAATATCCATGCCCACTTCAATATAATGTTCAATGGCAGCGCAGTGAGCCGTCATGCCCGGTTTTAATCCTGAATAATTTTCATATTTAAGCGCGCTCATATAAAAATACACCTGCCCTTTATGAATAAAATTATAAAGCATTCCCATATAAATTTCACTCGCTCCCTGCCCCAAGGTTAGGCGAATAACATCAATTTCACCCTTCTCAAAACCTGCTCTCATGATCTCCTCATGAAAGCTCATAAAAGGCAACATGTCAAAAGCAGATTTCTCTCCATTTACCGACCAACGCGCTTTATGAAGGCTGCTCCCTTCTTTAAAAAACCTATAAGCTTCTTTTGCGTCTTTAGCAAATCCTAGCCTCATTCCTCCTTTTTTATCATATAGCCGCCTTGAGCGATTAATTTGATAGCGTGTGTTTTTTGAAAGGCTCGATAAATAACTGCGCCCCGATGCTCGGACTTCTTTTAAATCTACATGATAGCTATTTGTAGTGGTTTTTAATTCACGACTTAAATCACTTACCAAAAAGGAATCTGCAATTTCTGGCTCTGCGCTCCGAAGTACAATTTCATCCCAAAAACCCACTAAATCAAATTTATCCGTTAGTAAAAATTTGACTGCGGATCTAGCAGCAGATTTTTCATATCCTTTTGCCGTTAACAAGCCATTATATTCATGACAAATTATTTCAAGTTCTTTATGAGATGTCCGGTGAAATATAAGCTGTTCTGATGAAACAAAGCCATAGCGCATTGATAAATTACTCACAATAATAGCAAGAGAGATAACCTTGCCTTCTGATACGCCCTCAAGAAGATATGCATTTTTGTTAAAATCATCGGCATAATATTTCTGAGCCGCAAAAATCCAAGTCCCTACCCAAACCCAGCTCATCATAAAATTAGGTTTGGAAATTTTTTCAAGAGACAACCATTTTTCTTTTAAATCCGCAACATTGCGTAAAGCAGATAGGTTAAACTCAATAGACATTACATTTATTCATTTTTTAAATTCATCATATAATTTAGTAATAGGAATAATCCGCCCTCCAAGCTCATTAACAAAAACATCTAAAATGCGGTCAAGCGTTCGAAGAAAAAGAGTTCGGTCTTCTTCACATTTCACATAAGGCGAGCCATTAATTCCCAAAGAAGAGCTATGATATGTAAGGGATATAATTTTATGACCATCGTTAACCTTTGTCCTTAAAAGAGCAAGTAAATCTTTTTCACTACGCCCTTCTGGCGTTAAGGTACAAATTTCAAACATTCCAAGTTTAGAAAAAATACCTTGAAAAGCTAAGCGTTTTCCAAAAGCAGATTCTATTAAAGGTGCTAAAACAGGCCCTATAGCACGGGATTTTCCAAAAAAAACTCTGCTAAGAGGTATTTCTAATAAATCATGTTCCTCTCCAAACCAGTAGGGGCTATCTGGAAGCCCTAAAAAATTTGGACCATCTTCCGAGCTTTCATTTAAATAGGGAACAACCGAGCAATCAATTTTATAGCCAAGTTCTTTTAATATTTTCCCCGTATTTTTACCAACTCCATACCGGCCCGCTTTAAATACTGTTGGGTTATAATCAAAAACTTCTATTATTTTTTCAGTAAGATGCTTTATTTTTTCTCGCTCAAGCTTAAAGGGTAAATTACCATGATAACTGTTAAAATGATTTACTTCTTCTTCAAAAGGGGGATTAACCCAAGGATGAAGCTGCGCCCCAATATCACATAAGCCTTGATCGAAAAATTCTTTTACCACCGCCGTTGAGCTTTTTTGATTTACAATGCAATAATCCACAACATAAGTAGGAACAGCGCCATATTTTGCAAAAATTTCCTGCGCCCTATATTGTTCTGCCATCGAAACAACGGATGTTGCATCTCTTGAAAAACCTTTACTCCAATCAAAATCTTCTTCTGCATCAACCACAATACATAAACTAGGCTGATAAGAAGGTTCTATATCTACTATTTTGATATTACTACGCTGCAACATAAAGAAAATACTCCATTTTTATTTTTCTTCTTTAATAATTTAAAACAATAAATATTGAGAAAAAATCAAGATAGCATATTTTAATTAAATGATCGTTATTTTCATAAAAAAAGCAGCCTTTATAATTAAAGGCTGCTTTTTGTAAAATATTTAGAAAATTTTAAAATGAATATTTTGCGCTAATATAGATCATTCTTTGACGGGGATCATGCGTTTTTGAATCGAAGCCACCATTGGTATTTAATCTTGGAACATCTTTATCAAATAAGTTAATCACACCCACAGTAACGCCAAGACCATTCCCTTCACCATCAGCATTGCCAAAAAGATAACCAATCTGAGCATCAACAGTTGTATGGCTTGAGACTTTCGCATCATTTTGATCATCTGTATAGCTATCAATATAACGAACATAAAAATTCGCACTATAATTACCTTGATCATATCCTACATTAAAATTACCCCGAAGGCGCGGCATGGAACGAGCAAAATTATTGTAATTTCTACTTCCTGCCCCTTCAAACTTCATTCCGCTCTGATCTGTCGCAGAATATTTAAAAATATATGTTGCTTCGGCTGCCACGTGGAAAGTGCCATAATCACCATTATCATTTTTAAAGCCAAAATTAATATCAAGACCATCGGTTGTTACAGTAGGCGCATTGATAATAGCCGTCTGAATCCAAAAGGGTACCCCTTGCGTTGAATAAGAAATTTTCTTTCTTGCATTCTCATCGCCTGCCGCAGCGGCATTGACAACAGCCTGAGCAGATTCTTGGGTGATTAAATTGGTAAATTCAAAACGCCAATAATCTATTCCAAATGTGAAATCTTCGACTACTTCCCATGTGAAACCAGCATTATAAATATTTGATGTTTCAGACTTCAGCTCTTTATTACCAAATGACGTTACAGGAATAAAAATTCTAGTTTTTCCATCAGCAAGTACAATTTCATCTAAAGTTGTTTGCTGACCTTCTGTATTGAAAAGCGACGGCGCACGAAAGGCTGTACTAAAAGACGCTCGTGCAGAGAACCGCTCATTAGGGCGCCATAAAAGCGACGCTTTAGGGTCAAAACTATTAATATTATCCCCATAATCTTCATATCTGCCCGCAAGCATTAATTCTAAGGTATCAGCTAAAGGCACCGAAAGTTCTGCAAAAACAGCATAAGTATTTTGTGATCCTTTAAAATCTTTACCGCCATAAAGGAACATTAAACTACCGCTTTGCTTCGTTGCTTCATTATAAACATCATTCCAATCATAATCCATGGTTGATGAACGATATTGCACCCCCAAAGCTGCCATAACAACATTATTCCCCATTTCCATCAGTTCACCATTTACCACAGCATCAACAGTGAATAAACTTGTATCCGCATCGACAGAAGCCTCAACAATAACAGCATCAATTGCCGCCTGACTATTTTTATGAGTAGTCTGATTGGTGCTAAAAGGATTAAATTTCCCCGTTAAAAGTGCCGCAGTATAAGCAGATCGTTTTGCATCACTAATGCTTAAGAAAAATGTACTTTTACTATAGGCCGCATTCACGTCCCATTGCCATTGATCATTAATATCTCCTTTAAGACCACCCGCAAATCTTAATGCGCTATTTTCTGTAACCGCTTTATTTGAAATTTCACCTAAAGGACGATGCAAAAGCCCAACCCCTTTAATCATTTTATCAAACTGACCCACTGCAATCATTTGCTGATTATAACCTGTAATAAAAGCATTCAGCGCCCCTGGAACCCAAGGCAGTGTATTGCCCATAGGATCAATAACAGCTGCGGGAACTATTTCCGCCATCGGGAATGACGGCGCAACATTTCTATCCGCTTTATTTTTTGAATAAGCCAGCTCTAAATTCATTTCAGTCGTATCAAAAATATCATATTTAAAGGTTGCAAAACTTTGGATTCTTGTTTCTTCTGGAACCATGTCGTAAAAGCTAGAAAAATCAAATCGGCAAAAACCAATATCAAGCGGCATTGCCCCTGATGCAGGTTTCAAAATATCTTTAAAACTATTTGAATTTGCGGCACATCCTGGATCAATGATCGGCAGCGTTACCCCCGTGACCGGATGCGTCACCACATCTTTAATGAAAATAGTTCCTGGCTGTCCCGCTGCGGAAATCCCTGTTCTATAGGTAAGATCAGAACGGTCAGATGCCCCTAACCTCGTCCGTTTTGTAAAATTAGCAGCAATGACAAAATTACCTGCGCCATCTTCAATTTCAACCCCCCAAATGGCCCCAATATCAAAATCTTTTTGCGGACCTGATGTTGTTGTTTGCGCCCGCCCCTGCACCTCAAAACCTGTAAAATCTGTGCGAGTGATATAATTGACAACCCCCGCAACCGCATCTGTACCATATATGGCAGATGCACCGTCCTTAATGGTCTCAACCCGCTGTAACATAATCATAGGAAGCAATGTATTTGTATCAACAAAAGTGCTTCCATCATCGGCATATGCCCCTGATAAAGTCTGCCTACGTCCATTAATAAGAACCAAGGTTGAGCTTAAACCAAGTCCTCTTAAATTAATATTTGACGTTCCTGTTGAAAAATTTTGGGTAAAACTATCCGTATTAAGCTCTGCCCCCACATTAAATGTCATATTACGGGCAATATCACCCACATTGCTTAGCCCCTGCGAGCGCAGTCCAGCAATATCCATAACATTCAAGGGAGAAGGCGAATCTTCTTGAGACCTACGCCTAATGTGCGATCCTGTTACTACAATTTCTTCAATTTCAGATTGTACGCTCTCCTCTGCAAAAGCAGAAGCTGATGAAAGCCCTGCTAAGGCTATTGCCGCCATTGTTAATGTAGACAATGCAGATGAAGTCTTTAACTTTGTAGAATTAGCCATTTCTCACTCCCATGGTATGTCGTAATATATTCATATTAACGGTGAATTAATGCGATATTAAACTTAATGATTCTAACTATAATAAATTTTATTTTTTAAAATGTCACTCTTAAAACAAGTAATCTTATTTAAAAACAAGTAATCTTATTTAATTTAAAACGAGTAATCTTATTTAATTATTTACATCGTTCTTCCAGCTGCACTATAGCCCAAAAAGCAAAAAGAATTCAAGATAAAACGACTGTTTGAATTTTTTGCCTTATATATCTGAAATAATTACCGTCTTTTTTGAACAGAAATATTAATAACATAAAATTTTGCATGTTTGTTTTTTAAAGCTCGATTTGTAGATTTCTGCAAAGCAGTTCCGATCAAGCCTGAATCAATAGGGCGGTCTATTTCAAAATAGTTATTACTCAAGCGTGTAAGGTCTTCTAAATAATAAGCTTTAAGCCTTGGCATAAGCTTTTCAGCATAAAGCCGTTCTTTTTGTTCACTGATAAAAAGTTGAGCTGTTACAGATAAGAAGCCTTTTACCCGACCTTTTAAATACAATGGCACAACGATAACGGGGATTGGCGTATAGATCACACTCTCCCCTGCACCCTCTTTTTTCTCTTCTGCGGCAAAAGCGATTGTTGTCATAAATAAAGAAAAAAGCATTATAAAACAAAAATAAAACCCAGTAGGGTTCAATCTAAGCATAATTGTTTTTGATGAATGCATATGGCTAAACTCTTAAATTTTAAAATTCTTCAATTTGATTAAAGCCTCGAAACATTAACAAAAAGCCCTTAACGATAAATTAATATTCTCGGTAAAAGCAAGAATCCCAAAAGGTAAGTTAAAATCCGCCCCCGAGCTTCGCAAGACCATCTTGATAATTTGCAAGCTGTTTGAGTAAATATGCAGGAACTTTTCCTTTTTTCATTTTACTATTTCGTAAAATTTCAGCTTTTAAAGGATCATAGGTTAAAGAACGATGCGCACTTTTTAAAATATTTATCGCGGATTTAATTTGATTTTGCACATATTCCGCTTCTTTACGGTTTCGCAGCCCTAGACCTGCATTTAAATCAAAAGCAAAAACCCCCCCTAAATTATTTGGGTCTGTCCCAATATTATCATTTTTACTTGAAAAAATAATTTCTTTTGGTAAAATTCTTGTTGGCTCAAGACCAATTTTTTTAAGGGCATTTTGAGAGCCTTTACCTGCAAATATCTCAACGGTAGAACCAAATTTAGCTTCTATTTTAAGACCATACCCTAGATCTTTATTCAAAGTCGCAGAGGATGAAATATTTCTAAAATGCATCCGATCAATCTTTTTAGCTAACGTTTGGAATGTATCATTTTCCTCAATGGTTATTTTACGTTTTCGCCCATTATCAATAGAAATGAAAAAATGATCCCCCTCTCTTGCTGACGTTTGCGTCACAATATTGCGGGTCTCTCCTGTTTGTACAAGTCCCGTGGGAAGACCAAGCTTTGTTAAAACAGATGATCCTGCGCTACTAAAAGCAACCGCTGAGGCATTATTATATCCTGAAGTTTTACCAAATTGTTGACTCCATTCCTGCGCCCCCGACGTTCCATTAATTTTAACAGCAAAACCATCACTAACGCCCCGTTTAGCGTGAGGCCCGATTTGGTCAAAACTTCGTCCCACCGCATAAACCGATCCATTTTGAACCGTTAAGCCTGAAATTTCATCCGTAGATGACGTTCCGACAAAATTTGTCCAATTTGCGCTTAGGCTGGCTGATGCATCAACTGAGGTAATAAAACCATCTCTGCCACCATTATGAGCAGAAGCGATAGAGCCCCCTCCCGATAATGAGCCGCTCGCTGTTCCTGACAGATAAATTTGAGACCCCTCAGCTTCTAAATCAGTAATTTTACCGCCAGAAAGACTTCCCAAATCAAGCGTACTGAGCACCGTCGAAAGATTTGCAGCATCAAGCTTTCGGATAACCGCATTTCCGCCTTCACGAGAGGCTAGGATAATACTGCCATCTCCTGCAATAGCAATTCCTTCACCAAATTCTTCGCCGCTTGTGCCAAATTGAGCTTGCCCTTGAAGCGCACCATTACTGCCGCCTAATTTAAGAACGAAACTATCCGTTCCTCCAGCTCCCGTAACAGAAGAATTTATGCGTCCCCTTACTTGACCCGCAATATAAATATCACCACTTGCATCAATGGCAAGTGCATTTGCTTGGTCTTGTGATGCGCTATCTAACTGGCGCATCCATTGTTCTGTTCCGCCTGCATTATATTTTGCAACAAAACTATCAAAACCACGGAAAACATCAGAAGAGTCTAATTTTCCGTCCACACGCCCTGCAATAATAATATTATCATTTTTATCCACTTTAATATCAAAAGCTTCTGCTGTATCTGATGCCCCAAGAAGCCGCTGCCATACAAGCTTTCCAGCCGCATTATATTTACTTAAATAAACATCTTTTTGCTCTGCTGTATTAATTTGACTGCCAAAATGCCCTTTACTGCTTCCGACAATATAAGTGTTCCCCTGACTATCAGAAGCTATTCCACTAGCATTTGTATCAAACGTTTGAGGAGAATCAGGGGGAATTTCTTTTCCATCTTTATCTTTTAATATTGGAGCATTGCTTTTAAAGTCATGTCCAGAAACAGCCTGAGAAAAAACTCTTTTAGGGCTACCAGAAAGCCCCTCAATCTTTGTGAAACTGCCTTCTCCTGTTTGATTAAGCCCTGTTTTAACGTAATTTCCAGCAATCATAAGAGCAGGTTCAGCAGCGGCCGAAGATAAAGTAATTTGGTTTCCTGCTTCTACTTTAAAATCTAAGCTAAAATCTTTATCCCCATGATCTTTAACAACAGCCCGCGTATCATATTTTGGAACAGTGTCTCCCTTAGAATCCACTGTTGTTAAGCTGCTGATTTTACCATTGATATAACTGACCAAATTTTTAAGAGTGATAGGGCCTGATATTTCAGATAAATCAATTAAAATATCATCGCTATTTAACCCTGCTTTAATCTTAAGAGTAAAGCTATCCGAGCTAGAAACCCCCGGCAAAACATCATCTTTTGAACGAACTTTTAATGTTTCCCCTTGGATGCCACGAGTGTTTTTTCCAAGCTGCACATCATTTTCAACCCGTGCTCTTTTTGCACCATACAACAATATTAGCTTATCAAGTTCAGCATCTTTAATAAAATCTTTTACTTGAGAAAGCCCTGATGTAAATTGTTTATGAAGCTTTGCAAGTGAGGCGGCAGGCGTATTTTTATCGGCGGCATATTCCGTAATGATTGCTAAATCTTTGAGGGCAGCATGAAGCGTAAAAAGAGCTTTATCGTCAATGTTTTTTCCCGCAGATTTCACTGCCTTCGTACTGCTATCAATAAAATTTGTCTTGTGACGAACTTTATTGAAACGTGTTGCTAAAAGGTCAGGTTTCTTTTTATCACCCAGCCCAATAGCCGCTAATCTTTCATCATCCCAAGGGGTAATGACGGCAGGTGTTTGTTTTCCGGCGCTAGCTCTAGGGGCAGCATAGGCTGCAAATGATGCGGTTTTAGCAGAATAATAATTGCTTAGCACAGAACTATCAATACCGATAATCTGATAATAAGGATTATTATTTCCGCCAATTCCAACCATTTGTTAAAGACCTTTAATCATTTTCTACTCATAACATTATATTAAAACTACCTTATTTTTCTTAAGTAATCATTAATGTTTTAAAATATATCATAGAGTATCTCTGCTGCCAATAGGGCGAATTTGCCTAGTTTATTGCCCTGCTAGGCAAAATAGCCCTTGAAGAAAAGCTTGTCGCATATTACATCTAGATAAGATTTAAAATTAAAAGAAAGATTCTTCATGTACGCTCTCGCAGATCTAATTAACGGAATTTTTAGCCTTCTTAACATGGGGCTACTCATCTATATTATCTTGGGTCTTTTAATCCAGTTTAATGTTGTAAACCTCCATAACCAACTGGTTAGTATCATTTACAAGACATTAAGTGCAATTTTTGAGCCTGTTCTTCGTCTTATTCGAAAGTATCTTCCTGCCATAAACGGTCTTGATTTATCACCGATTATTTTATTCTTTGCCCTTCGCTTTTTTCATACTTTAATCATACAAGATATCCTTATCCCTATGGTGACACGATAGACCCATATTTTAGTTGCAAAGATCGCTTAAAACCGCAATAAAGATGTTCAAAACTGTACGTATAAATTAACGGATAAAAAGTAAATGACTGGGAAAATTATTGATGGCAAAGCTTTTGCTGAACGCCTAAAATCTGATACTGCGAAACAAGTTTCGATCCTTAAAGAAAAATACAGCATCACTCCGGGGCTTGCGGTCATTATTGTTGGGGAAGATCCTGCAAGTCAGGTTTACGTTCGCAATAAAAACAAGTCGACTAAAGCGGCTGGCATGAATAGTTTTGAGCATCGCCTTGATGATAATATATCGCAAAATGAGCTTTTAGACCTTATCGAAAAGCTCAATCATGATCCCGCCGTTCATGGAATATTATGCCAGCTTCCCCTGCCAAAAGATTTAGATGAAAATGCCATTATTAATGCGATTAGCCCTGCAAAAGATGTAGATGGTTTTCATGTGATTAATTCGGGCCTTCTGGCAACAGGGGGCAAGGGAATGGTACCCTGCACGCCGCTAGGCTGTATAAAAATGCTTCGGGCAGAGCTTGGGTCACTCTGTGGTAAAGATGCGGTTGTTGTAGGGCGTTCTAACATTGTCGGAAAACCTATGGCGCAGCTTTTACTGGACGAAGATTGCACAGTAACCATCGCCCACCGCCATACCAAAGATTTAGCATCTGTCGTTAGAAATGCTGATATTTTAGTGGTTGCGGTTGGCGTGCCAGAACTTGTTAAAGGCAGCTGGATTAAAAAAGGCGCAACCGTGATTGATGTCGGCATTAACCGCATCAAGAAAAAAACGCCCGCCGGTGAAAAACAAAAATACCGCCTGACCGGCGACGTTGAATTTAAGGAAGCCCTTAAAAATGCAGCAGCCATTACCCCCGTTCCTGGCGGCGTAGGACCCATGACCATTGGCGTGCTTCTTCAAAATACTGTAACGGCTGCCTGCCGCCAACATAATGTAGCTGAGCCAAAAATCTAAATTTTTAAAAACGGGGCATTTTTTATGCCCCGTCTGGTTTCTCTATTCTGCTTTATCGTTGATCGAAATCGACGATAATTTTATCAGAAAGAGGGTAAGATTGACAGGTCAGGATAAAGCCTGCTTCAACTTCATCTTTTTCTAATGAATAATTAACTCTCATATCCACTTCGCCCTCAATAAGTTTTGCTCGGCAGGTACAGCACACGCCGCCTTTACAAGCAAAGGGCAGATCTGCCCCTTGGGAAAGTGCCATATCAAGAATAGAATCTGTATCTTTTTTAAGCTCAAACTGGGTGGTGTCCCCATCAACCATAAGAGAGACTGTCGCTGTTCCTTCGGCTTTGACCCCTGATGCCGCTTTTTTATCCGCTCCCTCCGTCATAACATTGGCAGATGTGAAAAGTTCAAAATGAATATTTTCCTTTTTCATGCCCTCTTCTTCAAGCACGGCTGTGACC
>JADGEY010000005.1 GCA_016744185.1 Emcibacteraceae bacterium
TCTCCTGCATCATTTCTATAGAGCGCTTCTAAACTATCACCCTTTCTCGAAAATTCCCATTCCCCTGCCCTGTTTTTTGGCGCAGAGGCAATAATCGTTGGGCAGAGCGGCGTTTTAGCCACAACAGGCATCACAGGCAGACTTAATTTAGTCGGCGTTCCCGTCAAAGTCCTTGCAAGAGCTTTTGCCGAGCGCATAAGAGGCTCGACATACATTAAAACATGCCCGTCAATATCAGCGCAGTCGCCGAGCGCAAAAATATCTTTCGCAGAGGTTTCTAAATAGTAATCCACCTTAATCCCTGCCGAAATTTCTAAACCTGCGTCCTTTGCAAGCGTCACATTAGAGCGCAGCCCTATGGCACAGACAATTAAATCCGCTGTTAGAAGCTCGCCATTATCCAGCGTAACGGCAAATTTTTCCTCTATCATATCAATAGACTGGATGCTGCTCTCTAAATGGAGCGCTATATTTTCCTTGATAAGCCGCTCTTTCATCAATTCCCCAGCTTCACTAGGCAGAAGCCCGCTCATGGGAAGCCTTGCCCTATCAATCAATGTCACATTTTTATTCTGGCAAGAAAGATCGGCAGCAAATTCACAGCCGATAAGACCCGCACCAATAATAATCACGTCAGATTTTCCCGCAAGGTCAGCCCTATATTTACGGTAATCAAGCAGATTATTCACATGATGCACCATGCCCCCTGCGTTCCCTGCAAATTTTGGCATAAGAGGGCTTGCCCCCACCGCAAGAACAAGCTTGGAATATTTAAAAACTTCGCCTTCTGCCTCTATTTCTGCTCGCTCTGCACTAATAGAGGTCACTTTATGGTAGGATTTTATACTTAGGTTAAGAGCTGCCTCTACCTGTTTTTTAGAACTTAAAATAATATCATCAGGGTCTTTGCCATAAGCTAAGCCATTTGAAAGATTAGGCTTGATATAAAAACTTCCCTCATCAGCGCAGATCATAACAAGGCGGACGGTCTGATCTATTTTACGGATTTCTTTTGCAAGGTTGTAAGCCGCCATTCCAGAACCAATGATAATAATCGGATCACTATCCAGAATTTCAGAAGATACAGCCGCAGAGAGCGCAGCGGTTTTAACTTCCATCATATCGAAGTCTTCTTTCCCTATGCCGCATTCAGGACAGACCCAATCATCTGGTATATCTGCCCATAACGTCCTGGGGGCGAATCCTTCTTTTTCATCGCCTTTTGCTTCATCATAGATCCAGCCACAAACCAAACATATCCAAGTTTTCACCTCATAATCCTTTAATAATAATCTATTAACCTGTTTTCATATTTAAATTATATGAAAAATGAATTAATTACTTTTCATATAATTTAAATATGTTATCCTCCAAAGTCAAGATGCTTCCTTTTCTTCTCCTTAATAAAGAGCTGATAGACAAACTTGCAACGGATAAAGGTTCTTTAATGCAAACCGTTTACGATATTTTTAAAAAAAGCCATCAGGCTTATGCTGAGCGTCCCTTTATTCATATTCCAGAGACATCTTCTGCAAAATATCAAAAAACGGCTGTTGATTATACTTATGATCAAGCCAATATAGAAATCTTAAGCCTGATTGAGGTTTATAAGAAATCAGGTCTATCTATTAATAATAGATGCGGATTATTGCTTGAAAATAGAGCGGAGTTTTTCTTTCACTGGCTTGCTTTAAATGCACTAGGGGTCAGCATCGTTCCGCTGAACGGTGAATTTTCGGTCGCTGAACTTACTTATGTTATTTCCCATAGCGAGCTTCAATTAATCATTACCCTGCCAAGCTATATGCAGAAACTAGAGCAAGCAGCCGAAAGCATAAAAAGCCCTGTTACCCTTATTCAATCGACAAAGATCAGCTCTTTAAAAGAGGCTCATTTTACCCCGCCCTCTGTTTCATCGCCCTCTCCTTCTTCAGAGACTGAATGCGCCATGCTTTACACTTCGGGCAGTACAGGGCAGCCAAAAGGCTGCATTTTAAGCAATGAATATTTTACCTATTTTGCTCAATGGTATAAAGATGTCGGCGGATATTGCGCTCTTGAAATGGGCAAAGAACGCCTGCTTACGCCCCTGCCGCTTGTTCATATGAACGCTCTTGCTTGTTCCACTATGGTGATGATGATTACGGGCGGCTGCATTATTCAGCTTGACCGTTTTCACCCTAAAACATGGTGGAAAACCGTACGGGAAACAGGGGCGACGGCACTGCATTATTTGGGGGTTCTGCCCGCTATGCTATTAAACCTAGAGCCCAGCCCTGATGATAAAAACCATAAAGTAAAATTCGGTTTTGGCGCAGGCGTAAACCCAAAACATCACGCCGCCTTTGAAGAAAGATTTGCCTTTCCTTTGATTGAGGCATGGGCGATGACAGAATCGGGCGCAGGGGGCTGCATCATTGCGGCTCATGAGCCAAGGCATGTGGGTACAAGCTGTTTTGGCAGACCCGCCCCAGAAGTTGAATTTAAACTGATCGATGAGAAAGGCAAAGAAGTAAAAGAAGGCGAGCCGGGTGAGCTTTTGGTCAGAGCCGCAGGTAAAAATCCCCAGCACGGATTTTTCACCTCCTACCATAAAAATGACGCTGCCACTAAAGAAGCTGTTAAAGAAGGCTGGCTTCACACGGGGGACGTGGTGAAAGTCAGCCCCGATGGGACGATGTCTTTTGTTGACCGCAGGAAAAATGTTATTCGCAGATCGGGCGAAAATATTTCAGCTTTAGAGGTTGAAACTATTTTATCTCTTGATCCTAAGATTGATAAAGTCGCTGCCGCCCCCGCCTATGATGAAATTCGGGGCGATGAGGTTATGGCATGCATTGTTTTAAAAGGCGGGCATGCACCAGACTTTAAAACTGCAAAAGCCCTGTTTGATTTCAGCGCCCAGCATCTGGTCTATTTTAAAACCCCTGGTTATATTGCTTTTGTAGAGGAGCTTCCTCTAACAGCCTCCCAAAAATTAAAACGGGGCGATATGAAAAAGCTCTGCGCTGATCTTATCGAAAACGGCTCTGCGCTGGATTTACGGTCTTTTAAGAAACGTAAAAAACCAAAAATAAAGCCTCTAAAACCCATTAAAACAGCCTCTTTTGAAGGGGTCGCAATTGTCTCCCCTGTTAGCATCCCTTATGAGCGTTTTAGCGATAAAGCAGCTCCATGGTTTTTTGGTAAAGCTCTAGCCGATCTTATAGTGTCAGCTAATATTGAGAAAAGCGATATTGATGGTTTAGCCGTCTCTAGCTTTACCCTTGCGCCCGACAGCGTTATTACTTTATGTGAATATTTTGATCTCTCCCCTCGGTGGATTGAACAATGCCCCTTTGGCGGAGCGGCAGGCATTATAGCTCTGCGCCGTGCGGCAAGGGCTATACAAATGGGTGATGCAAATATTATCGCTTGCATCGGGGCGGATACCCAAAAGGCCGAAGGGTTTAAAGAACTGGTTCAGAATTTTAGTGCATTTTCTGCCTCTTCATCTTATCCCTACGGCGCAGCGGGACCAAATGGGGCGTTCTCTCTTATCACGCAAAATTATATGGATAAATATAATGTTGAGCGGGAAGCTTTCGGACATATTGCTCTTTCACAGCGTCATAATGCTCAAAGCTATAAAAATGCTTTGATCAAGAAAGACCTGACAATGGCGGATTACCTGCAAGCCCGCCCGATTGCAGGGTCCCTGCATTTATTTGATTGCGTGATGCCCTGCGCAGGCGCAGAGGGTTTTCTGGTGATGTCTATTCAGCAAGCAGAGAATTTAAAGCTTCCTTATGCCGTGATTAGCAGCGCAGGTGAGCTTCATAATGCCTATCATAATGACCCCGTTCAATACCGCTCAGGCTGGGATCGTTACGCAGACGATATGTTCGCTGAAGCAGAGCTGGAGCGAAAGGATATTGACCTGCTTTATACCTATGATGATTATCCCGTGATTTCCATGATGCAAATGGAAGATTTAGGCTTTTGTAGCAAAGGAGGCGCAGCTGAATTTATTCAAAATAACAATTTAGATTTTGACACAGGCGGCCTCGTTCATAACAGTTCAGGCGGACAATTATCGGGCGGACAAGCAGGCAGCGCAGCAGGATTTATGGGCGTAACCGAAGCCGTGCGCCAGCTTACGAACGCTGCGCTTGGTAATGCTGTTGCCTCACCCCAAAATGCTCTTGTCAGCGGCTATGGTATGATTAATTATGACAGAGGGCTTTGTTCTGCCGCCGCCATATTAAAGAAAGGCGGCGCATCATGAATAATATAATCTTAGATATATGCAGTCAGTGCGGCGAAGCCCAATATCCACCAAGAGAAATTTGCCGTCATTGTCTTTCTGATCAAATCATTAAAAAAAACGTTAGTGCTTTTGGAAAAATCATCTCTCAAATAGACTTGCGCCATAGCCTAGAGGTCTCATTTTTAAAAAAGCTTCCTTGGAAAATTTGCACTATTCAGCTCGAATGCGGCGCAATTATTATGGCGCATTTAGCAGAGCCTTTAAAGGCAGGTCAAAAGGCTGAAATTCAAAATATAACAGACCCAACAGGCGCAGATTGCTGGCTTGTTAAATCTATCGGCAGCACCCAAATTAAATGGGAAAAGTTAGGAGGAAAATCATGACAAAATTAAGAAATCCAGAATTAAAAAATGCTGTGGTAACGGGCGGCTCAGGGGGAATTGGCGCAGCCATTAGCCAGCAGCTTTTAGAGGAGGGCTACAGAGTTTTTAGCCTTGCTCGCACCAAAGCGGAATTTAGCCATGAAAATTTAATTAACGTACAAATAGACCTTTCAGACCCAGAGGCGGCCAAAGCTTCTGCCCAGAAAATTGCCGCTGATTATGATGTGACTGTACTGGTTAATAACGCCGGCATTATCAGACCTGATCTTATAGAAGATGTAAAATTGGAAGATTTAAACTATCTCACCAATCTTCATTTAGGGGCGATGATTTTGCTAACCCAGAGCTTTCTTCCCGCTATGAAGGCAGCAAAATTTGGGCGCATTGTTAATATGTCTTCACGGGCAGCCTTAGGGCTTGCTACGAGAACGAATTATGCGGGAACGAAAGCGGCAATTATGAGCATGACCCGCACATGGGCATTAGAGCTTGGACAGCACGGCATTACCGTTAATGCCATAGCGCCGGGCCCTGTTGTGACCGATATGTTTACAGAGGTGATCCCAGAACATAGCGAGAAAGCCGCCGCCCTCGCCGCCTCTATCCCCGTAAAAAGACTAGGGCAAGCAGAGGACATCGCAAGAGCCGCACGTTTTTTTATAGAGGAAAAAAACAGTTTTATAACAGGGCAGACATTGTTCGTCTGCGGCGGTACATCTTTAGGATCAATCGCCCTATAAAAGTAAAAGTAATTGGAAAGATAACGCAATGACAAAGACCATAGAAGATATTAAAAAACTGGTTGAACCAGACCGCATTCACCGCAGCCTTTACAGCGACCCTGAGTTATTCGCCCTTGAACAAGAACGAATTTTTGAAAGCACTTGGGTTTATATGGGGCATGAAAGCCAAGTTAAAGAAAACGGCGATTACATGACCCTGAATATTGGACGTAAGCCCGTGATTATGGTGCGGGGGCGTGATGGCAATATTAATGTTCTTCATAATCAATGTACCCATCGGGGCGCAAAGGTTGCGGGTAAAAAATGCGGTAATGCACGGGCTTTTAGATGCTGTTATCATGGCTGGACTTTCAAGACAGACGGCACTTTAATCGGCGTGCCTCATAAAGGCGGCTATGAAGAAACCCATTTTGATATTAAAGACCCAAAATTCAGTCTTAAAGTTGTCCGATCACAAAGCTACCGCGGCTTTATTTTCGCCAATCTATCCAGCAAAGGGGCTGATTTAAAAGAATTTCTAGGAGACGCTGCAAGCTCTATTGATAATATGATAGAACGCTCCCCGGGTGGTGATCTTGAAATTACAGGCGGGGTTTTACGCTACCGTCATAATTGTAACTGGAAATTCTTTGTCGATAATTTAAACGATACAATGCACCCCATGGTCACCCACCAATCTGTCGGTGATGCATGCCAATCCTATATTGATGAGCTTCCGAAAGATACGCCGCCCACAAGAGAAATGGATATTGTTGCGCCCTTTGGCAGCTCTTATGAAAATTTTGACATGATGGGCGTTTCTGTTGGACCAAAAGGGCATGCCTTTACAGGCGGTACGGATTCTATCCATAGTAACTATATGGAAGTAGACGGTTATATAGAAGCAATGCACAAGAGTTACGGCGAAGAAAAAACAAAAGAAATTCTTTGCGTTAACCGTCATAACACCATTTACTATCCTTCTTTAACCATTAAGGGGGCTATTCAATCGATCCGTATCATACGCCCTATTTCAGTCAATGAGACAGAAATTGAAACATGGACGTTCAGATTGAAAGGTGCGCCAGATGATATGCTGCACCGTACGATGCTTTATTCGAGGCTGATTAATTCGCCCTCTTCCATGGTTGGAAGTGATGATTTAGAGGCCTATACACGGCTAAGCGAAGGGCTGATGTCGGGGGGCAGTGAATGGGTTGATATGTCACGCTTTATCGGCAGAGAAGAACGCCCAGACGGAAATATGACGAGGGCTATCGGCACAAGCGATATATCTCTGCGCAATCAATATGCCGCTTGGCTAGGTTACATGACAGATGTACCCCAACAAGAGGAGCTGTAAAATGAGCGATAAAAACTGCCCAACAACAAGCGAAATAACCGCATTAATTAACCGTGAAACTGAACTGCTTGACGATAAGAAACTAGCTGAATGGATTGCTCTTTTCAGTGAGAAAGGCACATATTGGATGCCTGTCGCTATAGATCAAGCCGATCCTTTAAATCATATTTCTATTTTTTATGATGACGTTCTCATGATGAATGTGCGCAAGCATAATTTAAAACATGCCCGTGCGCCTTCTAAAGAAGTAGAGATAAGATCATCTCGCCTTACAGGCAATATTCGGCTTTTAGATTTCGATGCTAAAACAGGAAATATGACCGTTAAATGTAATTTCCAAGCGGTTTTATATTATAATGAACAAACCCTATTTGCGGGGCAATATATTTATAAATTCATATGGACGGGTGAAAAATATCTTATTGAGCAAAAGAAAGTAAATCTCATTAACTGTGATGCTTCCCATGGAACAATCATCACTTATATTTAAAACATAATTTTTTAAAATCAACAGAAAATAAGGGTAAAAAAATGACAAATACGACTTTAGATAATCTTATCACAGATCTTGCATCAGGCACGGTTCAGGTTGTGGATTTAACCGTTAATTTAGATGAAAATACGCCTGTAATTGGGCTGCCAGAAGAATTTAAACAGTCTCCTACTTTCAAGATGGAAAAGATTTCACATTTTGATGATGCAGGGCCTGCTTGGTACTGGAATAAATTTTCTTGCGGTGAACATACAGGAACGCATTTCGATGCGCCCGGTCACTGGGTAACGGGCAAAGATTATTCCGATGGCTGCACCGATACAATCAAGCCGCAAGACCTAGTTGCCCCGGCGAATGTTATTGATGTGACCAAAGAATGCGCAGAAAACCCTGATTATCTGCTTACCCCTGAAAAAGTACAAGAATGGGAAGCCGAGCATGGCAAAATTGAAAAAGACAGCTGGCTGCTGATGAATTCAGGCTGGAGCAAAAGATCGGTGGAAGATTTCTTAAATTACGCTGAAGATGGGCCCCATACTCCTGGCCCTTCGGTAGAATGCGTAAAATTTCTGGTAGAAGAAAGAGATGTTATAGGCTTTGGCACTGAAACAATCGGTACAGATGCAGGGCAAGCCTTTTTATTCGATCCCCAATTTCCATCTCATCACCTCATGCATGGCGCTAATAAATTTGGGCTGGCTTCTTTGACCAATCTCGACAAATTACCGCCAAAAGGCTCTGTTTTGATCACACCGCCGTTAAAAATTGTAAATGGCAGCGGCAGTCCATTACGGGTTTTAGCTTTGGTTTCATAAAAGCTATTTCGGCAAAAAAGATAAAATATAAATTCAGGGTATAATCATGGCAGAAAGATCATTTGCGAAAGAAGTGCAAAAACTTCGCGCAGGAAAAGGCGATGAATTTCACGGCGAAGGCATTTTAGCAGTCACCAAAGCATTGCTCCAATCGGGCGTTGCTTATGTTGGCGGCTATCAAGGATCGCCTGTGTCACATTTAATGGACGTTCTTGCTGATTCTCAAGAAATTCTAGACGAGCTTGGCGTTCATTTTGAAGCAAATGGCAGTGAAGCGACAGCAGCCGCAATGCTGTCCGCTTCGATTAATTATCCTCTGCGGGGGGCGGTCACATGGAAATCTACCGTGGGAACGAACGTTGCCTCGGACGCTTTGTCAAACCTTGCCTCTGCTGGGGTGATGGGCGGCACAGTGATTATCCTTGGTGAAGATTACGGCGAAGGGGCAAGCATCATGCAAGAACGCTCTCATGCTTTTGCTATGAAGTCTCAAATGTGGCTGATTAACCCCCGTCCCAACCTGCCTAAAATGGTGAATATGCTGGAAAAATCTTTTGAGCTTTCAGAAGCAAGCAACACGCCGTTGTTCTTTCAAATGCGTATTAGAGCTTGTCATTTACAAGGACAATTTACCGCAAAAGACAATAAAAAACCTGCCTTTAGCGTAAAAGATGCTCTTGAGAATCCCAACAGGGAAGCGGATAAAATTATCCTGCCGCCTTTTACTTTTCTGCATGAAAAGATGAAAATCGAGAAACGCTGGCCTGCAGCGGTTAAATTCATTAAAGAGCATAAATTAAATGAAATTTTTGACGGTAGTGAAAATGATGTTGGGCTTATTTTAGAAGGCGGACTTTATAATGTTGTCATTAGATCTTTGCAGCTTATTGGTCTTGCCGATACCATGGGGATAACCAAAATTCCGCTCTATGTCATGAATGTCACTTACCCTTTAATCGATGATGATCTTACGAATTTTGCAAAAGATAAAAAAGCGGTTCTTATCATAGAAGAAGGGCAGCCAAATTATATTGAACAGGCTCTTCACAAGATTTTTAATGATGCTGCGTTAAAATGCTCCATATCAGGCAAAGGCACTCTGCCCCTTTACGGCGAATATACGGGGCAAGCCATGAACGCTGGCATCAAAAAATTCTTAAAGTCTTACCGCCCTGATTTATTAAAATCGGATCTTTTAGAAAGTGCTTTCCCTCCTGCACGGGAATTTAGCGTCACCCCTAAAGATTTAGATAAAGCTATCCCAATGCGCCCTCCAGGGCTTTGTACAGGCTGCCCTGAGCGTCCGTTTTTTGCGGCGATAAAAATGCTTGAAAAAGAATATGGCGAGGTTCATATCTCTGCTGATATTGGCTGTAATTCATTCGGCACGCTGCCGCCTTTTAAAATTGGTAATACCATCATGGGATACGGGCTTGGCGCAGCAAGCTCCTCTGCTTTTAGCTCGGTTAGAAGCAACCGGTCGATCTCTATTATGGGAGACGGCGGTTTTTGGCATAATGGGCTAACCAGCGGTATTGCCAGTGCGGTTTATAATAATAATGATAATGTTTTTATCATTGTCGATAATGGCTATGCTGCCGCAACAGGCGGTCAATATATCCCTTCTTCCGCCCAGACATTAAAAGATAATGAAACCAAAGCAACCATTCAAGATGCCGTCAAGGGCGTAGGCGTAAAATGGGTTCGAACGATCCGCTCCTATGCTATCGAAGAGGTGCGTGATCTTGTTAGGGAAGCCATGACATCGCCCTATTATGGTCCAAAAATCATCATAGTCGAAGGCGAATGTATGCTTAACAAGCAGCGCCGTGAAAAGCCCATTGTTAAAAGCCGCATTAAAACAGGAAAAAGAGAAATTAAAGAAAGATTTTATGTGGATAGTGCCACATGTTCAGGCGATCATGCTTGCATTCGGCTTTCGGGCTGTCCCTCTTTAACCATCAAGCCAAACCCCAATATTTTACACAGTGATCCTGTCGCTTATATAGATAATACTTGTGTAGGCTGCGGCCTGTGCGGTGAAAATGCTCATGCTTCTGTTTTATGCCCTTCATTTTCACGGGCAGACCTTATTTTTAATCCAAGCCTTTGGGATAAAATTAAACATAGCGTCCGCCAAAGCGTGATCCAATATCTACAAAAAAGAAAAGATGCAAAACGGGCGGAGATTACATTATGACAGACCTAAAAAAAACCAGCTCTCTTGAAGGAAAAAACGCCTCTAAAGAAAAAAATAGCTGTGCAAAAGCACCTCTTTTTACAAAAAATCGCCCTCTAACAATCGTTATTTCTGCTCTTGGCGGACAGGGCGGCGGCGTTTTAACCAACTGGATCGTTAGTCTTGCGAAACAAAAACAATATTTTGCCCAAGCAACCTCTGTCCCGGGTGTTGCACAGCGAACGGGGGCAACCATCTATTACCTTGAAATATTTCCAAAAGCAGAGGGGGCAAATTATGACAATCCCCCGATTATGGCTCTTATGCCCACCCTCGGCGATGTTGATCTCGTGGTCGCATCCGAACTTATGGAAGCGGGGCGTGCCGTTCAAAGAGAATATGTAACCCCGGGTAAAACCACCTTGATCACTTCAAACCACAGAGTTTATTCCATATCCGAAAAGATGCATATGGGAGATGGCAGAGGGGATAGTGACACCGTTCTTAAAGCCGCATTAGAAGCCTCCAAAACATTGATTTCTTTTGATATGGAAAAGCTCTCAAATAAGACAGGCTGCATGATTAGCTCGGTTTTATTTGGCTCTATTGCGGGCGCAAATATATTACCTTTCAGCCGAGAAGATTTTGAAAATGCAATCCGCGTAGAAGGTAAAATGGTTGATATTAATCTAAAAGGTTTCGGTGCAGGTTTTAACGCGGCTCAAAAAAATATCATTACTGACATTTTTAAGCCTGTTAAAACAGCTGCAAGCATCGCAGGAAATGCCAATCACCCCCAAAGCAAAAAAATCATAGAAGAGATTAACCAGCTTCCCCTTTCTGCCAGAGAGCTTGCTTATGCGGGATGTAAAAGCCTGCTTGATTTTCAAGATATTTCTTACGCTGAAGAGTATATTTCTATTTTAAAAGAATATTCAAAAATCAGGAATTCATCTGAGCATATTATAAAAGAGCTTAGCCGCTCGCTTGCCCTATGGATGGCATTTGATGATGTGATTAAGGTTTCTGATCTTAAAATTAGAGCTAAGCGTACCGCAGATTACCGAAATGAGGTCAAAGCGCAGGAAGGGCAAATCGTCCAAATGATAGAATTCATGCACCCAAGGCTCGAAGAAATAATAGGCATAATGCCTGTAAAAATGGCAAGATTTGCACAAAAATCTAAATTGTTTTCAAAGTTTTTAGGACTTTTTACAGGGGCAAAGAAATATGATTCATCTAAATTATTCCCCTTTTTAATGCTTTATTTCATTGCCTCTTTAAAAGGCATGCGCCGCAAAACTTTGCGCTATTATGAAGAAAAACAATTAATCGATTCATGGCTTATCCATGTCAAGACAGCCTGCGAGAAGGATCATGATCTCGCTCTTGAAATTATAAAATGCCAAAGAATTATTAAAGGATACGGCGAAACTCATCAAAGAGGGCAAGATAATTTTAAAAAAATCATGTCAGCCCTAGGCGCAGAAAATATTACGGCTAAAAATATTACGGCTAAAAAAATATCTGCGCTGCATAAAGCGGCATTAAGTGATGAGGATTCCCATGAATTTAACCGCCTGTTTGCTGCTCTTTAATTACAGCTTAAATCATATATACGAGGGGACTCTAAGGAAAGAAGGCTAAGTTCGTTTAAAAGTCTAATCCTTAAGTAGATTTCATTCCACTACCGAAAGGATGGCTTAATTTTTCTTTTAATCTTTTATGGGGGATTAAAAAATTATCGCCTTTTTCTTGCCAGCGTGCGGCATGGATATGATAGCTGCGGCTTAAATTTTCATCTGATAAAACGCTGTCTGCTGTCCCTGCCGCCGCAAGCTTTCCTTCATGCAGTAAAATAATATTATCGCAGTACCGCTGGGCAAGAGCAAGATCATGCAAGATGATTAAAATGCCGTGATTCTGCTGTTTTAAATCCGTTAAAATATCCATAACTTGAAGCTGGTGATAAGGATCAAGAGAGGCAGCAGGCTCGTCTGCAAAGAGATACGGCGCGCCTGATACAATGGCTCGGGCGAGCATAACGCAAGATTTTTCGCCCCCAGAAAGGCTGTTTGTAATGCGCCCCGCAAGATGCAGACTGTCCGTAATTTCCATCGCTGCCCGAACAGCATCATGATCTTTCTTTGCCATTTTTTGCCAAGGGTCATGATCAGCGATTAGACCAAGAGAGACCATATATTCAGCCGTCAAAGCCCAGTGGACGGGCGATCCTTGGGCAAGGTAAGATATATTTTTTGCCCGCTCTTTTAAGCTTAAATCTGATAGGTCTTTGCCGTCCAAAAAGCTCGAACCTGACTTAAACTTTATCAGCCCCAAGACCGCTTTTAATAATGTGGTTTTCCCTGCCCCGTTTGGACCAATTAGCCCCGTAATCTCACCCCGTTTAACGTGAAAAGAAACATCTTGTAAAATTTGATGCCCTTCCATCGTCACTGAAATATTTTTAACTTCTAAAGCATCTTTCATCTCATCGCCCCCCTCGTTTTAAAAATAATATAAAGGAACAAAGGCGCACCAACAAAGGCGGTCACCACCCCAAGCTGTAACTGCTGATTACCAATATTGATACGGGTAAAAAGATCAGCCAAGGTTAAAATAATTGCCCCTAAAAATGCGCTTGGCAGTAATAATTGCCCTGGGCTGTGACCGATCAGACCCCGAATAATATGCGGCACAACCAAACCGACAAAGCCAATAGAGCCGCAAACCGAAACCGCCGCCCCGACCGAGACCGCACTGCCTAGAATAATTCTAAGCCGCAAGAATTTTAAATTTATGCCCAAAGTCTGCGCTGTATCATCACCGAGGCTGCAAGCATTAAGTCCTTGATGAACGCCCCACATCAGCAGCCATCCTGCGATCATAAAGGGGGCGGCAAGCTGAATATCTGTCACCGTGCGGTTCTCTAGTGACCCCAGCAGCCACATGATCATATCTTGCAGAGAAGAAGGATTTTCCGCAAAATTCATCACCAGAGAAATAAGAGCGGTTGCCAAGGAGCTAATGCCTATTCCCACTAAAATCAGCGTTAAAACGCTGCTATCCCGAAGCGAGATAAACATCAAAATAAAAGTAGCGATTAAAGCCCCCGCCATGGAAAGCAGCGGCACGGATAAAGGGAAGACATGGCTTAGCCCAAAATGGATTGCCACCACTGCGCCCACTCCCGCCGAGGCAGATACGCCAATAATTCCGGGGTCAGCTAGAGGATTACGAAGAAGCCCCTGCAAAGCTGCGCCAGATAATCCAAGGGACGCACCCACCATCATGCCCAGCAGAACTCTTGGCAGGCGAAGCTGCGTTACAATAATCTCTACCGCCTGATCCGACTGCCCCATAAGAGCCAATATAATATCAGAGGGTGCAAGAGGTACCGTTCCAATAAAAAGCGATAAAAAGCCCAGAGCAATCATAAAGATAACCAAGAAAAAAAGCAGCATGTTTTTGCCAAAATACTTTTGTAAAATTCCAGCCTCTTGTAAAAATCCAGTCTCTGACATTATTTTACAATCCTTTCCCGAATATATTCGGCAGCCTCAAGGGTGAAAATCCCATTGCAAGAAAGATACCGCCCTGGGACAATAATTGTTGGAATTTCCCTCATCATTTTACGGATTCTTTCATGACGTATAATGCTCCAGCTCGCTATGCTAGGATTGGGAAGATCGAAAAAACTGCCTATAATAATGTCAGGCGGATTGTAAATCATCGCTTCCAAAGGAAAGGGCTGCCAGCCTTTAATTCCAAGCTCGCTTGAGACGGTTTTAAATCCTGCAAAGCGCAAAAGATCATCAACAAAAGTCCCCGTCCCCGCCGTAATACCGCTGGGCGTTATATAGGCTGCCCGAAGATTAGATGCCGCTTTACCCTTTAAAACCTCATAGCGTATTTTATGATCTTTAATCATTTTAGCCGCACGCTTTTCCTGCCCTAGCGCACGCCCTACCAAATTTAAATTCTTATAAAGCATCTCGCTGCCGCTGCCATAAAGAGGGCTAACCACAGGGACGCTCGTTTTTTCCAGCAAAGAAAGAAAGTTCCAACCGCCCCAATAGCGCACCACTAAATCGGTTTTTGATATTAGAATTTCTTCTAAACTTGCGCCAAACTGCTTTATCCCTGCCGCTCTATCTGCGTAGAATGAATGGCTTTTATCCGCATCAGGAGAAAGGGCATATATTTGACTTTTATCGGCAAGGGCGAGCAGAAATTGATCCGAGCAATAATCAAGTGAGACGGCTCTACCTACTTTTTCTTTCGCCTCCGCCTCGCCTGAAAAATTAATAGCCGCACAGAGAAGAAAAACAACATTCATCATTCTTAAGGCGGCTATCATATTATATATCCTCAGGTTTTTAAGTTTTAAAAATTCGCTCTTACGCCTGCAAAATATGACCTGTCTGGTGTGCCATATCCCTTGATCTGCTGATATTCTTTGTTAAAGACATTATCGATGCGAGCGAAAATAGTGATGTTATCCCTTACTTCATAAGAGATTCTCATATCTGCCCTCACCCAGCCGTCCACGCCTAATGAATATCCTTTTGGCTCTTCTTTGCCATTATAGGTCAGGCTTGCCGCAATGAAAAGCAGATCACTTGCCGCCCATGAAATTTGGGCAAAAGCCGCATTTGCAGGAACTTGGTCAAGCCTCTCGTCCGCTATAAGGTCTTTCGCATTCGTATAAGTATAATTCGCATTTAGCACGATGCTATCCGAAATATCCGCTTCCACGATAAGCTCGATCCCCTTTGTCTGCACTTTATCAATATTATCATAGCCTGCGGTAAAGCTAAATCCGATGAGATTTTTAAAGTTTTGCTGAAAGTAGGTTGCCGTAACTTTCACGCTCTGCTCAAATAAGCTCTGTTCTATTCCAAATTCCCAGCCGTTGCTCTCTTCTGCTTTTAGGTCAGGATTGGGCTTTGTAAGACCGCAAAAACCGCAGATATAAGTTAATTGAAAAATAGACGGCGCTTTAAATCCTTCGCCCCAATTGGCAAATAAACGTGTGCCCGTATTGGCAAGCATATAAGATGCCGTCAGGCGGGGCGTTACTGTGCTTCCATATTCATTATGATGATCATAGCGCACTCCAGCCGTTAGGGTTAAAGCTTCAATGCCTTGATAACTAGCTTCAGAAAAAATACTATTAATGTTAAAGGACTCCTTTGAGAGACTTTCAACCTTAGTTCTTTCATGCTGCACCCCAAAGGAAAGACCAAAATCTCCCTCTAGTTTAAAATGTCCGAAATAATCAATATTAAGGCGAGAGCCTTTGGTTTTATAGGTCTGAATATTTTTTGTCTCATTACGCCGTTTGGTCGAAGAATGCTCAAGCGAGAGTGTATTTTGCAGCCGCCCGTCAAATAAATCCGCATGCAGCCGCCCTGCGATCATAAATTCTTTTATTGTCCCCGATTTATCCGCATCTTTTGGACCAAATCCATCAAAATCATTCTTGCTATCTGAAAAGCGAGATAGAATAGCCATAGAAATAATGTCTGATAGTTTTATTTTCACCTTCCCCTGAGCGGTGAAGTTTTTATAGCCGTCCACTTCTATATTGCCATCATTTTCATCGGCTTTGGAAATTCCATCTACCGAAATAGCATTTAAAGAAAGATTAAAATTAATCAAGTCCGAGCCACCCCGTAAAGAGCCGCCGCCCCGAATAGTCCCAAAAGAGCCGCCTTCGGTATGAGCCGTACCGCTAAGATCAGAGCTTGCAGATTTAGTGATAATATTAATCACGCCGCCCATCGCACTTGTGCCATATAAAATAGATTGCGGGCCTCTTAGAATTTCGATGCGTTCAATCCCGCCCGCATCTAAATTCGCAAAATCAAAACCGCCGCCTACCGAGGATACATCATTAATCTTTATGCCATCGATAAGAATGGTTGTTTGGCTTGAAGATGCTCCTCTAATTCTAATCGATGAGACCCCTCCAAAACTGCCATTTTGATTAAAGGAGACCCCTGAGACGCTTTGTAAAATATCTTGAACAAAATTATTCTGGGATTTAATTAAATCATCAGATGAGATTGCCGTAATGCTGCTGCCGACATTTGAAATAGGCTGCTCATAACGCGATGCGGTGACAACAATTTCTTCTATATCATCTGCATGAGCCATAACAGGAACAGCAAAGGGGATAAGGGCTAAAATTGAGATTTGTTTTTTCATAGTAATGCTCCGGCACTTTATAAATTAATAAAATTTGTGTGGAGTTTTTCTGAATAACGCTCCGCACAAAGCAACATGTGTCACCTGTACGGATATTCCGTTCTGAACTATAGTCCCGTAGCCAGAGAGGGCAACCAAAATGGCAGGTTTCCTGACTTATGGTCTAGCTCTAAAATATTTTAGAGCCGTTCCAGTTACAGTTGCGGGTACAGTCATGGCATTTCACCATATTCCCTTTTACCCCTTACGGGCACCATTTATGGTTTGTGTATATTCAATAGAAGGGCATAGCGCAACCGATAAAAGTAAAACTTAAGCCCGTCCTTAGAATTGCTTGTTTGCTTTAATCTTTAATAAATTACAAATTTACTCTTGAAAATAAGCCATCCCCTTTCACAAACCACTAGTATTTCTTGAGAGCATCATGAGCAAATTAACGCATTTACAAAAGTTAGAAGCAGAATCTATTCACATCATTCGGGAAGTTGCCGCCACAGCCAGCAATCCCGTGATGCTTTATTCTATTGGTAAAGATAGCGCTGTTATGCTGCATCTCGCCCGTAAAGCTTTTTATCCTGCCAAGCTTCCTTTTCCGCTTTTGCATGTGGATACCCAATGGAAATTTAAGGAGATGATTAAATTTAGAGATGAGATCGTGAAAGAATATGACCTTGATCTTCTTGTTCATATTAATTCTGACGGCGCAAATGATAATGTGGGGCCTTTTAGCCATGGTGCTACGGCTCATACCGACATCATGAAAACAGCAGCCCTGCGCCAAGCTCTTGACAAATATGCTTTCGGTGCAGCCTTTGGCGGCGCGAGAAGGGACGAAGAAAAAGCCCGCGCGAAAGAGAGGATTTTTTCTTTTCGCACGAAAGACCACCGCTGGGATCCTAAAAATCAGCGTCCAGAACTTTGGAATATTTTTAACAGCCGCGTTCAAAAAGGCGAATCTATCCGTGTCTTTCCTCTGTCTAACTGGACAGAGCTAGATATTTGGCAATATATATATGAAGAAAATATTCCCGTTGTCCCTCTTTATTTTGCAAAAGAACGCCCCGTGGTTGAACGAGACGGCAATATTATTATGGTCGATGATGAAAGATTTATCTTTGAAAAAGGCGAAAAAGCGACATTACAGAAAGTCCGCTTTCGAACCCTTGGCTGTTATCCTTTAACGGGGGCGGTCAAATCAGATGCGGCTTCTATATCCGATATTATCAGCGAGATGCTCGTCTCGAACAGCTCTGAAAGGCAAGGCAGAGTTATTGACCAAGACGAGGGCGCATCGATGGAGATGAAAAAGCAAGAGGGCTATTTCTAATGACCTATATTTCAAAAATCACAAAAAATACTGAAAGAAATGCTGACCATAATTTTGAAAGTTATATTAAAGATCAAAATAGCAAAAGCCTGTTGCGTTTCATTACCTGCGGCAGCGTAGATGATGGCAAATCAACCCTTATTGGCAGAATGCTTTATGATTCAAAACTTATATTTAAAGATCAATTAAGCAGCCTAAAAGCAGAAAGCAAGAAACATGGCACGCAGAATGGCAAGATTGATTTTGCTTTGCTTGTCGATGGTCTTGCCGCCGAAAGAGAGCAGGGCATTACCATTGATGTTGCCTACAGATTTTTTGCCACAGAAAAGCGTAAATTTATCGTTGCCGACACCCCTGGGCATGAAGAATACACGAGGAACATGGCAACAGGCGCAAGCACGGCGGGTCTTGCCATTATCTTAATTGATGCAAGAAAAGGCGTTTTAAAACAAACAAAACGCCATAGTTTTATCACCGATCTTCTGGGCATTAAAAATATCCTTGTGGCGGTTAATAAAATGGATTTGGTGAATTATGATGAAAAAACCTATGAGCAAATCAAAGAAGATTATTTAAGCTTTGCCGCTGATCTTGGTACTGAAAACATCTCCTTCATTCCTCTGTCTGCGCTTAAAGGGGATAATATGATTAGCCTTTCAAAGGCTATGCCATGGTATGAAGGCTCGCCCTTATTAGAGTTTTTAGAAACGGTAGAAATAGAAGGTGATAAGTCTCAAAATCCCTTTCGCTTTCCCGTCCAATTGGTCAATAGACCTCATCTAAATTTTAGAGGGTTTTCAGGTACGATCGCTTCTGGCAGCATAAAAGTCGGTGATGAAATAATAACTCTGCCCAGCGGGCGCATAAGCAAAATTAAAAGCATCATCACATGGCAAAAAACAGAAAAAGAGGCCTTTGCAGACCAAGCGGTCACCTTAACCCTAGAAGATGAAATTGATATTTCACGGGGCGATATTATTGCCAAAAGAAATGAGCGTCCCGAAATTACAGACCAGTTCCAAGCTCATGTGATCTGGATGCATGATAAGCCCCTACTCAAAGGACGTACCTATCTTTTCAAAAGCTGTAATAAGAGCGTTAATGGGGCGGTGACAGAAATTTCCTGCAAAGTTAATGTTAATAATATGCAGCATGAGCCTGCAAAAATTCTTGAATTAAATGAGGTTGGTATTGTAAATATCTCTCTGCATGAATTAATTGCTTTTGATCGTTACGGCGTTAATAAAACAACAGGATCATTCATTATCACCGATAAAATAACCAATGATACTGTGGGCTGCGGCATGATTAATTTTGGTCTAAGAAGAGCCGCTAATATCCATGTTCAAGACCTTTCAATTGATGATGATGCAAGAGCGAAACAAAAATCCCAGCAGGCGTGCGTGCTTTGGCTAACAGGGCTTTCTGCCTCTGGTAAATCAACCATCGCCAACCTACTTGAGAAGAAATTATTTGCTCTGGGGAAACATAGCTATTTACTGGACGGCGACAATATTCGCCATGGGCTAAACCGTGATCTGGGCTTTACAGACCAAGATAGAGCTGAAAATATCAGACGCACGGGAGAGACAGCAAAATTAATGACCAAAGCGGGGCTGATTGTTGTTGCCTCATTCATCTCGCCTTTTCGGGCAGAAAGACAAATGCTTAAAGAGCTCATCGGTGATAAATACATAGAAATTTTCATTGATACGCCGTTAGAAGTTTGTGAAAAACGTGATCCAAAAGGACTTTATAAAAAAGCCCGTAGAGGAGAAATCCAAAATTTTACGGGTCTTGATAGCCCTTATGAAGTTCCGTTAAGCCCAAGCTTAATCATTGATGGTGCTCATCTCTCGCCTGAAGAATCAGCAAGCAAGATCATTGATTTTCTTGAAAAAAATAATCTTATTTAGCGGAGCTTATATTTTTTCTTTCCTGCACAGCAAGAAAAGCTTGTTTGAGTTTTTTGCTGCTCTGGCATAGAATTAACGGGATTTAAAATTTAGGGTATTTAAAATGAGCAGCCTTCCCATATTTTTGGATTTGAAAAAAACAAATATTTTAGTCGCAGGAACAGACGTTTTTGCGGTCGCTAAAATTCGTTTTTTATTGGAGCTTGGAGCGCAGGTCACCTCTCTTCATTATGAAGCTGCAGACATTGTAAAAACCTTTGAATCCGAAAAAGAAAAAGGGCAGATAAAATTTATAAGCGGCTCTTTCAGACCAGAAGTCTTGAAAGAGATTAAACTCGTCTATCTTGCCAATGTGAGCGGCTCTGAACTCGGTAAATTTTTAGAATATTCTCAAAAGCACAATATCCTGCTTAATCATATTGACTGCCCTGAAAATTCAAGCTTTATTTCTCCTGCGGCTGTCAGCCGTGGTTCTGTAACTGTTGCCATATCAACGGGCGGCAAAGCCCCTGTTTTAGCCCGTAATTTACGTCAAAAAATTGAACAGCTCCTGCCCAGCCAGATCGGAGAGCTTACCGATCTTATTTACCAATTTCGCCCTTCGGTAAAAAAACTTATCAAAAGCTCCTCTGCTCGGCGGAAATTTTGGAATAAAATCTATTCCGATTTAGAGCTTGGCAAGCTTCTGGCTCTAAGCAGCCAAGAAAGACGCTCAAAAATCATTAAACTTCTTGGTACATTTGGTCAAAAAGAAAAAAAAGGTCATGTTTTACTTGTTGGCGCAGGGCCCGGTGATCCAGAGCTTTTAACCCTTAAAGCCCATAGAGCCTTGATAGAAGCTGACGTTATTATTTATGATAAGCTTGTCTCGAAAGAAGTTTTAAATCTCGCTAGAAGAGATGCTTGCTTAATTAATGTGGGAAAATCTTTGGGCGATCATTCGGTGTCCCAAGATGAAATTAATAAAATCATCATAGATCAAGCCCATCTTGGTCATTTAACCGTCAGACTTAAGGGCGGTGATCCTATGATTTTTGGACGAGCAGCAGAAGAAATTTCAGCCCTGACAGCAAAAAATATTTCCTATGAAATCATTCCTGGAATTACAGCAGCGATTGGCGCAGCCGCCGCTGGCTCTATCCCTCTGACCCACCGTGACCATTCATCACAGGTTACGTTTGTCACGGGACAGTTAAAAGGCGGCGAACGGCGTGACTGGACAGGACTTGCAGGAAAAGGGCGAACAATTGTAATCTACATGGGTGTAAAAACCGCCAAAAAAACAATGAATGATCTTATAAGAGATGGGTTTTCAGCCCATACCCCTATCGGCATTATTGAAAATGCGACCAAAGAATCTGAAAGACGGCTTTATGGCACGCTGGAAAGACTGGATCATCTTATCAAAGGTAAAAATATACAAAGCCCTGCGCTCTTAATCATCGGTGATAGCGTTGCAGAGGCGAAAGATTTTAGCATAGCTTATGAGACCATAAATCACATTAAAGAGGCTTAATGATGACCATCGCCATTCCCAAAAGACCCCTGCGCAGAAGAGTTAAAAAAGAGAAAAAAAATTATAATCTCGCCCTGACTGCAAACCATCTTTTCAGCGGTAAAGTGGTTTATTTTACGGGCAGCGGCTGGGCAAATTTACTCCATGATGCGGCATTATCTTTAGACGGGGATAGTCTCATATCACAGGCACAAAACTATATAAAAAATGAAAGTTTTGTCGGCTTAGAGCTGATTAAAATTGATAAATTATATAATCAGTTAATCCCCCTAACGACAAAAGAAAAAATTAGGCTCTCAGGGCCCAGCATTATCTATAATTAGTCCCTATGAAAGCATAAGACCCAAATAAAGGTATAAATAATGTATCAATATGATGCTTTTGACCATGAAATTCTGCAAAAAAGAATAGAAGAATTTAAAAGTCAAGTAAAACGCAGATTAAGCGGGGAGCTGAGCGAAGAAGAATTTAAACCTCTGCGCTTGATGAACGGCGTTTACCTTCAGCTTCATGCTTATATGCTGCGCATCGCAATTCCTTATGGCACGTTTAGTTCAGATCAAATGCGCAAGTTCGCTCATATTGCCCGTAAATATGACAGGGGATATGGTCATTTTACAACCCGTCAAAATATCCAATATAACTGGCCAAGATTGACCGATATTCCTACGATATTAGAAGAGCTTGCCGAGGTGGAACTGCACGCTATTCAAACCAGTGGGAACTGCATTAGAAACACAACCGCAGACCAGCTTGCAGGCGTAGCAAAGCATGAGATCGCAGACCCAAGGGGCTACGCCGAAATTATTCGTCAATGGTCAACATTTCACCCCGAATTTACCTATCTGCCCCGTAAATTTAAAATTGCTATTACAGGCGATACTCATGATCGTGCCGCCATTCGCTTTCATGATATTGGGCTTGAGATTGTTAAAAATAAGTCCCAAGAAATCGGCTTTAAAGTCCTTGTCGGCGGCGGTCTTGGGCGCACGCCTATCATTGGCACGGTGATTAAAGAGTTTCTGCCTGAAAAACATCTTTTAAGCTACCTTGAAGCCATTTTAAGAGCCTATAATCTTGATGGACGCAGGGATAATAAATATAAAGCCCGCATTAAAATATTAGTGCAAGAAACAGGAATTGAGACTTATAGAACAACAGTTGAGCAAGAATGGAAAGAAATTTTAAAAGAAGGGCGCACTGATCTTCCGCTTAATGCTCAGATTAGAATTTTAGAGCATTTCACGCTCCCTAAATATTCTCACAAAGGCGTAACGAGTTATAATTTTTCTGACTTTTATGCCGCAGATAGTGATTTTGCTCGTTGGATAAATCATAATATGCATGATCATAAAATAGAGAATTACGCAGCTGTAACAATATCTTTAAAACCTCTCAAAGGTATCCCTGGGGATATTTCGGCTGAGCAAATGGACGGTATTGCGTCATTAGCAGACCTTTGTTCTCTGGGCGAGATTAGGGCTACTCATGAACAAAATCTTGTGTTTCCTCATGTTTTTAAAGATGATTTACCTGCTCTATGGCGTGATCTTGAAAAAATTGGGCTTGCCACGGCAAATCATGGGCTAATATCTGATATAATAGCCTGCCCTGGGCTTGATTATTGCGCCCTTGCCAATGCCCGCTCGATTCCCATTGCCCAAGAAATTGCCCAGCGGTTTGATGATCCAGAACGCATGGAAGAAATTGGCGAATTAAAGATTAAAGTTTCAGGCTGCATTAACGCCTGCGCCCATCATCATGTGGGGCATATTGGTATTTTAGGAGTGGATAAAAAAGGGGTGGAAGCCTACCAATTAATGCTCGGCGGCTCGGCTGATGAAAAAGCTTCTATCGGTAAAATTACAGGGGCTTCGTTTGATGCAGAAGAAATCATTGATGCGGTTGAGGCGACCGTAGATTTATATCTTACCCTGCGCCAAGATAACGAGCGTTTCATCGATACTTATAATCGTGTGGGCATGGCTCCTTTTAAGGAGGTTCTTTATGGATAATTTTCTTATTTTAAAAACATTAGATAAAGCTGCACGCCGCATTGAAAATACGGAAGCGTTAGAAAATATAAGCGGTGATATTTTATCTTCTAAGTCTATTGTCCTAAATTTTCCGTCCTTTATGGATGGTAGAGCCTACAGCCAAGCCAGAAGATTACGCAGGGCGGGCTACAAAGGAACCCTGATCGCCGCAGGAGACGTAAGAGCCGATCAAGCCCGCCAATATGCAAGGGTTGGCTTTTCTGCGATTTTTTCCAAAAATAATTTTGACGGCGCTATTAGCCAAAATGATCTAACAAGATTTACCGATCATTACCAAAGTTCTGCGTCTGATGAACAGAGTATTTATCATAAAAGATTTCCAAATACTGCTGCAAAGGAAAGCGGCGGAGGAGCGTTCTAAATGACTTATCTTGAACAAGTTCAGAAAGTTCAAAAGCTGAATGAAGAATTTAAAAATGCGGACAGCCTGACGCTTTTAAAATATGTGAATGAAGAATTTAAATCCCTCGCCCTTGTATCCTCTTTTGGCGCAGAATCCGCTATTTTACTGCATTTAATCTCTCGGGTAAATCCAGAGCTGCCCGTATTTTTTATGGATACAGGCAAAATATTCAGCCAAACTTTAGACTATAAAAAAACTTTAGAGAAACAACTAAAACTGACTAATATTCAAATTTTTCACCCCGATGAAGCGCAATTATCTCTGCATGATCCCAAAGGCATAAAGCATAAAACCGATACGAATTTATGCTGTTATATTCGCAAAGTAGAGCCGCTAGCAAGAGCCCTTAAAAATATCTCTGCTTGGATCAGCGGACGTAAGAGATTTCAGGCGGCAAGCAGGGCAGATATTCCCCTATTTGAACTAGAGAATATGAAAATAAAGATCAACCCTCTGGCGAACTCTTCAGCAGAAGAGCTTAGCGAATATGCTGCGCTCCATGAGCTGCCCGAGCATCCACTGCTAAAAGAGGGCTATCCTTCTATCGGCTGCATTCCCTGCACGTCTCCTGTTAAAAAAGGCGATAACCCTAGATCAGGCAGATGGGCAGGTCTGGATAAAACAGAATGCGGTATTCATTAGAATCTCTAAGAGGGCTTTTACCTTTAGCAGGGTTTAATTTTTCTTGTCATTAGAGTATCATCTCTATACCGTAGCAAAAAGCCAGATTTTCAAAGGATTAATCATGAGACGCAGTTTGCTTCCCTTAAATGCTTTAAGGGCATTTGATGCAGCCGCACGGCATAAAAGCTTTAAGCTTGCCGCCGAAGAAATGTCCGTCACGCCCGCCGCAATCAGCCAGCAAATCAGAAGCCTCGAAGAATATCTAAATGTTCAGCTTTTCATTCGGGATAAAAATACCCTGCAGCTTACAAAAGAAGCCGAAGAGGCTCTTCCCAGCCTCGATGATGCCTTTAATGCTTTCGAGACAGCGGTTGAAATCCTGCAAAAAGATGAGGAAAATAGAGAGCTTCATATCACGCTTTCTCCCTCCTTTGCGTCCAAATGGCTGATACCCCGTCTGGGGCGTTTTTATGAGCAGCATGAAAATATCAACGTCCATGTAGATGCTTCTATGGCGATTGTGAATTTCAAAAATGATGAATTTGACCTTGGGGTGCGCTACGGCAGAGGTAAATATCCGGGGCTTTATGTAGAAGAGCTGATGAAAGAAGAAGTCTTCCCCGTCTGCTCCCCTGAATTATTATCAGGCGAAGAGGGCATTAAAACCTATGAAGATTTAAAAAAAGTCACCCTGATCCATGATGATTCCTCCCTAGAAGATGAAAGCTGCCCTAAATGGGATATGTGGCTTAAAGCTGTGGGGGTTACTCTTTCAAGAAAATCAAAGCATCTTCACTTTAATTCAACCCAGCTTACCATAGAAGCCGCTCTTGCGGGCAGAGGGGTTGCTATTGCAAAGGGGACGATTGCAAGAGATGATTTAGAACAAGGACGTTTGGTGCGTCTATTTGCAAGATCACTGCCCGTTGATTTTGCTTATTACATGGTTTGTAATGAACATAAAAAAGACAGCCCAAAGGTTCAAGCCTTTATGGAATGGCTTAGGTCAGAAGCTAAAAATATTTAAAAACTAAGGAAAATAAATGCAACGCCATCATAGTATGAATTATATTGAATTCCCTGCAAAAGACCTTGCAGCAACCAAAGCTTTCTTTACCCATGTTTTTGGCTGGGGCTTTACCGATTATGGTCCTGAATATGCCGCGATTACGGCGGCTGGATTAGACGGCGGTTTTTTTAAATCAGACCTATGCAGCCTTACAAAAAATGGGGCTACGCTTAGCGTGATTTATAGCGATACTATCGAAGAGACTGAAAAAGCCGTTGTAAAAGCGGGCGGTAAAATTCTAAAGGAAATATTCTCATTTCCCGGCGGCAGACGTTTTCATTTTACCGAGCCAAGCGGAAATGAATTTGCTGTTTGGACAGAAGAAAGTTAAATAAAGAAGCTCTTTAGGAATGCAGGGTTTAATCTTGCGCTAAAGAGACCGGCATCGCTGTTGTGTATTTTACAGGGGTCATAGCGATTGTTGTATTGACTTCTTGCACCCCATTAATTTGTGACAAAGTATGAAGAAAGAATGTCTCATATTCGGCAATATCTTTTACGATTATTTTTAATAAAAAATCAATATTACCAATCATCGTATGGCATTCAACAACAGGGGCTAGGTCTTGTATAGCCCTGATAAATTCGGGAAGTATGGTTCTGCCATGAGCCGTCATTTTTATCTGAGCAAAAAGCGTTACGTCTAATCCAATTTTCTTAGGGTCAACCAACGTAACACGTTTTTGGATAATATCTTTTTCCTGCATTCTTTGGATTCTACGCCAACAAACCGATTTAGAAGACCCTAACCTAGCCGCCAATTCAGCAGTGGGAATCGCTGCGTCTTCTTGAATGATTTCTAAAATTTTTACATCTAATTCTTTTAGTTTTGGCACATTTTTTCTCTTTCCCTCTAAAAACAGGGATTATATTTCTATTTTATACATAAAGCCATTTAAAAAGGGAAGAAAAACCCTAATAATCATTATATTATTATAAAACACCCATTCAATTATGATTTTATAATGGAAGTTTTTCATGAATAAACTAAAAATACCCGCTCCAAAGTACCGCCCAGGGGATGCGCCAAATTTCGAAAATATGATGGTTGGCGTGAACCAGAATCTTTCAAAACCCAATATTGATTCTGCGCCATTAGACATGATGGATCATGCATTAGGGCTTGTGCGGGTTTTAAATGATGAGGGTGAATTATACGGTGAATGGATTCCTGACATTTCAGATGATGAGCTTTTAAAAGGTCTGTCCGACATGGTTATCACCCGCATTTATGATGATAGAATGCAGGTTATGCAGCGCGTTGGTAAAATGTCTTTCTATTTAAAATGCACAGGAGAAGAGGCCATTGCGGTAGCGCAGACCGCCGCTCTTGAAGATCAAGACATGTGTTTTGCTTCCTACCGCCAGCAGGGCATTTTAATTGCGAGGGGCTTTCCGCTGCTCACCATGATGAATCATTGTCTTTCAAATTCCCAAGACATTTGTAAAGGACGGCAGCTGCCGATCATGTATACATGGAGCGAAGGCAATTATTTTACCATTTCAGGCAATCTAGGAACTCAGTTCCCGCAGGCTGTGGGCTGGGCAATGGCATCTGCCTATAAAGGCGAGAGCGCCGTGGCTTCCACATGGATTGGCGATGGAACGACTGCGACAAATGATTTTCATCAAGGCATGACATTTGCTTCTGTTTATAAAGCTCCCGCTTTGCTTAATGTGGTGAATAACCAATGGGCAATTTCATCATTCCAAGGATTTGCGGCAGGCGAAGGGACGACCTTTGCCTCAAGAGGCATTGGCTATGGCATTCCTGGCATTCGCCTTGACGGTAATGATTTCTTGGCGGTTTATGCCGTCACGAAATGGGCAGCGGAGCGGGCACGGGCGGGGCATGGCTCTACCCTTATCGAGCATTTTACATATAGGGCAGCGGCGCATTCCACCAGTGACGATCCCAGTAAATACCGCCCAGAAAATGAACAAGAATTTTGGCCTTTTGGCGATCCTATTGACCGTCTTAAAGCCTATGTGATTAAAAAAGGCATTTGGTCAGAAAAGAAGCATGAGGCTCTTGTTAAAGAACATACAAAAACAGTGTTCGATGCCTATAAAAAAGCGGAAAGCTATGGGACGTTAAGTTCTGGTGACCGTCCAGAAGTCAGCACTATTTTTGAAGATATATTTGAACAGCCAACAAATACGCTGCGCCGGCAGCGTCAAGAGCTAGGGATTTAGCCATGACACAAATGAATATGATTCAAGCGATTAACTCCGCCCATGAAAATCTATTAGAGCGGGATAAGTCTGTGGTGGTTTTTGGCGAAGATGCAGGATATTTTGGCGGCGTATTTAACGCCACGGAAGGTCTGCAAGAAAAATTCGGCAAGCAAAGATGTTTCGATACGCCCATTTCAGAAGGCGGCATTATTGGCGCAGCGATTGGTATGGCTGTTAATGGTCTAAAGCCTCTTGTTGAAATTCAGTTTTCAGATTATATCTACCCAGGGTTTGACCAAATCGTATCGGAAGCGGCACGCATTAGGTACCGTTCTGCGGCAGATTTCACCGTACCTTTAACCATCCGTACGCCCTGCGGCGGCGGCATTCGGGGCGGGCAAACTCATTCACAGTCGCCAGAAGCGATCTTCACCCATGTGTCTGGTCTTAAAACCATTATGGTTTCAAACCCTTATGATGCAAAAGGTCTTTTAATCGCAGCGGTAGAAGACCCTGATCCCGTAATATTTTTTGAACCAAAACGTCTTTATAATGGACCCTTTTCAGGCGACCCTGCCGCGCCCTCTCAATCATGGGAAAATCATGAATTTGGTGACGTGCCAGAAAAATATTACAGCCTGCCTCTTGGCAAAGCGCGCGTGGTAAAAGAAGGCGCTGACCTAAGCATTATTACTTACGGCACGATGGTTCATGTCTCGCTTGCGGCGGCTGAAAAATCGGGGCTTGATGTAGAGGTAATTGACCTTAGAACTTTAAGCCCAATTGACCTTGAAACAATTACAGCCTCGGTACAAAAAACAGGGCGCTGCCTTGTGGTACATGAAGCCACGTTTACAGGCGGATATGGCGGTGAAATTCTATCTCTGATTCAAGAAAATTGCTTCTATAACCTAGAAGCCCCGATCAGGCGGGTTGCGGGCTGGGATATTCCTTATCCTCATGCTTTTGAGTGGGAATATTTCCCTGGGCTTGATAGAGTTGTAAGAGCCATTAATATTGTGATGGAAGGATAAATCATGGGAACATATATTTTTAAACTGCCCGATCTTGGTGAAGGCATTGTTGAATCTGAAATTGTAACGCTTTATGTAAAAATTGGCGATATTGTCACCGAAGATATGCCGATTATTGATATGATGACCGATAAAGCAACGGTTGAACTGCCCAGCCCTGTCGCTGGAAAAGTTGTCGCTATTGGCGGCGATGAAGGCGAAATGGTTGCCGTCGGCGGTATGCTGTTTACTTTTGAAATAGACGGGGAAGGCACCGTTCAAACAGAAGAAAAAACAGATGCGCCAGCCCAAAAATCTCCTAAAGCAGAAAAGGCAAAAACCCCTCCTGCTCCAAAAGAAGCTCCCCTTAAAACTGCGGCTCTGGCAAAAACCGCCCCTCCTTTAGTGCAATCCGCTCCCAAAGGCAAAGTCATGGCATCGCCTGCGATTAGAAAGCGGGCAGAGGATCATAATATTGACCTTTCAATGGTCCCCCCTTCGGGCGCAGCGGGGCGTATGACTCACCAAGATTTAGATGATTTTATCGCTTGCGGGGGACGCTTGTCCGCAGGGGCAAAAATTCCTGATGGATCGGTTGAGCAAATTCCCGTTAAAGGAATCCGCCGTAAAATTGCCGAGCAAATGGAGCTAAGCAAAAGAACCATACCTCATTATTCCTACATAGAAGAAATCGACGTTACAGAAGTAGAAGCCCTGCGTCTTCATATGAATAATGAGCGGACAGAAGGACAGGTAAAACTTTCCATTCTGCCCTTCATTTTAAAAGCGGTGATTAAAGCTATAGAAAAATTCCCTCAGGTTAATGCACATTATGACCGAGAGAATAGCATGATTTTACGCCATAATGCCGTTCATATGGGCGTTGCAACCCAAACGCCAAACGGCTTAATGGTTCCCGTCATATCCCATGCAGAAATGCATGATATTTGGGGTTTAGCGGCTGAAATGATCCGTGTAACAACCGCAGGACGGGAAGGCACAGCGAAAAGGGGCGAGCTTTCAGGTTCAACCATTACCGTTACAAGCCTTGGGCGGATCGGCGGCATTGTCACAACGCCCGTCATTAACGTGCCAGAAGTCGCTATCATTGGAGTCTGTAAAATCGCAGAACGTCCCATGGTCATTAAAGGTAATATCACCATTCGCAAAATGATGAATCTTTCATCCTCTTTTGATCACCGAGTGGTTGACGGCTATGAAGCGGCACAAATGATCCAGTGCGTTAAAAACTATCTTGAACATCCTGCAACATTATTCATTTAAGGTTTAAAGAAATGTCTGAAAATAAGAAAATAAAATGTAAAGTCTTGGTCATTGGCGCAGGGCCTGGCGGCTATGTGGCGGCTATTCGGTCGGGCGAGCTTGGAATGGATACGGTTATTGTGGAGGGCGAGCGAGCAGGCGGAACATGCCTTATTCGGGGCTGCATTCCATCGAAAGCTTTAATCCATGCAGCGGATAGATTTCACGAAATATCTTCTCATACGGGCGAAGGGAAACTGGGTATTACGGTAGCGAAACGGCCCGTTCTTGATTTTCCGAAAACCATTGCTTGGAAAGATAGTATTATTGACCGTCTTAATGGCGGCGTGGAAATTCTTCTTAAAAAATCTGGCGTTAAGTCTCTTAAAGGCTGGGCGGTATTTAAAGATGGTAAGACATGCGACGTGACAACAGAAGACGGCATAATCACCGTCACGGCCGAGCATGTTATTTTGGCGACAGGATCGGAAGTAACCGAGCTGCCGCACATGAAATTTGGCGGAAAAGTAATCTCTTCTACAGAAGCCTTGTCGCTTACAGAAGTCCCCAAAAAACTTGTGATCATTGGCGCAGGCTATATTGGTTTGGAGCTGGGCATTACCTACCGCAAGCTTGGATCAGAGGTAAGCTTTATCGAAGCATCTGATCGTATTTTGCCGCTCTATGATAAAGAACTTATGCGCCCCGTTGAACGCCGCCTTAAAAAGCTTGGCATCAATGTTATTTTAGGGGCGAAAGCCAAGAGTGAAAAAGATGGTCTTGTTACTTATGAAGATAAGAAAGGGAACGCTCAAACCATAAAAGGCGATTATGTGCTTGTCACGGTTGGACGCAAGGCTAAAATCACAGGCTTTGGGCTTGAAAATATGAGCGTTGATATGCAAGGCTCTTTCATTAAAATTAATGAAAAATGCCAAACAAGCATGAAAGATGTTTGGGCAATTGGCGATGTAACGGGCGAGCCTATGCTCGCTCATAGAGCCTCGGCGCAGGGTGAAATTGTGGCAGAAATCATCGCAGGCTACCCTCGAAAATTTAACCCCTCTGCCATTGCAGCGGTTTGTTTTACTGACCCCGAAATTATCGCAGTGGGACTTTCCCCTGATGAAGCGGCCATAGCAGGTGAAGAAATAATATCATCAAAATTCCCCCTTGCGGCAAATGGACGGGCAATGACCAATGAAACCGACGGCGGCGGCGGATTTATCCGTGTTACTGCCCGAAAATCAGATCATGTTATTTTAGGACTTCACGCCGTGGGATCACACGTATCAGAGCTATCGGGCGAATTTGCCCTTGCCCTTGAAATGCAATGCCGCTTAGAAGACCTTGCAGGAACAATCCACGTTCACCCCACAGTGAATGAAGGCATTTTTGAAGCCTCGCTTGCAGGTCTGAAAAAATACGAATAATCTAAAAAATAACCCTTACAGCTTAGCCAAGTTTTATAGGCTGTAAGGATTTATGAAAACTCATCTTTAAGGCTTTTACCAAAATTACGGATTTCAGCAGGAATTTCCGTATCCATAATTTCTGCAATTGTAGGAAAAACATCTAATATTGATGCTTTATGGGACATATAGCTTGACGACTTTATTTTGATTCAAAATTGATGATTTCTAAATAGTTCCAGAATTGAACAGTTATTTCTGCGTCTAATTGCCTTTGCTTGTGCCCATTTTTGTTCAATGGGATTTAGATCTGGCGAATATGGTGGTAGATATTCAAGAATAAATCCTTTTTTTTCAATCATTTCTTGTGTGTCCTGCCTTTTATGAAAGGTTGCATTATCCATTACAATGACAGCATCTTTAGGTAATTTAGGAAGTAAGTCTTGCTCGGTCCATGCATGAAAAACATCACTGTTGATATTACATTGAAATAATGAAGCCGTTAAGTGAGGAAGCTCCGACCATAGCCCCAATAATGTTGGTGCGACCTTTGGCACCCCAATCTTGTATGCCATAGCATCTTTTCCCCCGTTTGCTATAACCGTGAGTGTGGGGCATATCATGAGAAAAACCACTTTCATCCAAGTAAATAATCGGCTTACCTGCTGCTTTATGTTCTTTAATCCTTTGCAGGAAGGAATGCCGTTTGTCGGCGCTCGCCTTTGGATGCTGTAAGGCTTTTTTTATATGTAACGCCCATACGTTTCAGAGCTTGCCATATAGCTTTTTGACAAACACCAAACCGTTTTGCTCTTTCAAATTGATAGGCATCAGGATAGTCCTCAATGTCTCGTGCTAAGGCTTCCATATCTATTTTTCCACGGCGAGGTCCAGAGGGACGAGGATGAGGGTCTTTAACCCAGCGGGTAAGCGTAGAAATACCAACAGCGAAACGCAACGCAGTAGCTAAAAGTGTTAAATCTTCTCTCTCGCGAACGCCAAGAACATGAAGACGAAATTTAAGCGGATAACTCATAAATAAAATTATAACTAAAGTTAAGTCGTTTGGCTATAGATTAAAAATGAATTAAATTCATTCTCTAGAACAGCCCCTAGTTTAGAATCTAAAAACGATTAGCCGCAGGATATAGTTAACCCTCGTTTTTCCATATATTTTTGATGAACATTTTCTGCGCTGTGAAATTCTACTGCTGCCTCTATTTCTGTTACCGCTTCGGCATTAGACCAACTTTCTAGTTTTATCAAAGAGGCTTTTGAAGAATAAGCTCGCTTTTTCTGATCTTCATCATGATAAAAAATAGCTGATCTATATTGCGTTCCAAAATCAGGCCCTTGGCTATTCAAGGTGCTGGGATCATGAAACGTCCAAAAAGCGACTAAAAGATCATCATAGGAAATAATATCTGGATCAAAAATGATTTGAACCGCCTCCGCATGCCCTGTATCACCCCTGCATATTTTCTCATATGTTGGACTGCCTGTATGACCGCCTGTATAGCCAGCTTTTGTAGAAAGTACGCCTGCTAGCTTATCAAAATTAAACTGCACGCCCCAAAAACACCCTGCGGCAAATGTTGCTTTTGTCATTTTCTATCTTTGTTTTTTTGTCTTAGACTATTTTAAGGAGCAGGAGAAGGGTTTTGGATATGGATCACCTCTACGCCCTGTTCCAACCTATCCGTCCAACGAATATCAAAGGCATCAATATTTTCTTTTAATTGAGGAAGCGTCGTTGCCCCAATAATAACGGAGGTTACAAAAGGACGTGTGGTGCAGAATTTTTCTGCAAGCTCTATCAGCGTAATATTATTTTCTTCTGCAAGCTCTCTATATTTTTCAACAGCTTCGGCAATAGCTGGTTTTGCATATCTTGTGGTAAAATCAGGAAATAATTCTCTGCGACTGCCTTTAGGAAGTGCGTCATTCGCATATTTCCCTGTTAGCCCCCCGCCCGCTAAGGGGGAAAAAGGCAGGTAAGCGATCTCTTCACGCAGACATACTTCTGCAAGGCATTGCTCATCTTTTCTATTGAGCAAAGAATAGGCATTTTGAACGGACTGCATTTTAGGCAAATTATACTGGCGGCAATATTCCATATATTTCATCGCCCCCCATGATGTCTCGTTCGAGATACCGATATGACGCACTTTACCAGATTTAACCAAATCATTTAAAACCTCTAACGTCTCAAGCAGGGGGACGGAATCATCTTCTATATGTTGATAACCGGCACTATCGCCCCAAAGATTAAGAAGGCGGTCTGGCCAATGAAGCTGATAAAGGTCTATATAATCAGTTTTAAGACGTTTAAGGCTGCCCTCGATAGCATATGTAATTTGCTCTTTATTCAACCGTGTCTCATTCGTAAAGGGACGGAAATCTGGCATTTGCGTCCGCCCTATCACTTTTGTTGCTAAGACAAGTTTATCTCTGCTGCCTTTTTGTGCCAGCCAAGAGCCGATAAATCTTTCCGTATCGCCACTCGTCCCCGCCTGCCTTGGAACGGGATACATTTCAGCGACATCAATAAAATTCACCCCCCGCTCTACGGCGTAATCTAGCTGAGCATGAGCGTCTTTTTCTGTATTTTGTTCACCCCATGTCATTGTGCCGAGACAAATTTCTGAAACTTTAATATCTGCCGTTCCAAGCTTTCTATAATCCATTACCAAACTTTCTATAATTCATTAATCATTTTTTTTACATGCGGTTTTATGGTCATCCTCAGAGGGAATAAAATCTTTTATTACAAATTTATAAATCCAAAGGCTTAAAACTGCACCCATAAAATGCATTATAATAAGATAAAGAGATAAATCCATCAGCCAAACAAGCCCATGCCCTGTTACAACCGCTCCACTAACGCTAAGTATCCAATTTTGCAGGCGAGTGAATTTTTTAACACGCAAAAAATAAAGTGCCGCATAGGAGGCACAAAAAAGCATTAATAAATACCATATGCTTGCCATAAAAAATAGAAATGCCCCCTGTAATACTTCTGTCATCGCTCGCCCTAATAGATTAAATCAAGCTTCATATCAAAGCCTTTTGGATAGTGTTTTTCAGCTTTCTCAAACCAGTCTTTTGCCTCACCCTCTCGTCCTTTAATTTTTGATAAAAAAACGCTATAATGGTAATGATTAACATAATTATAAGGACAATTTTTAATCTGGCTAATATAAGCCTCTTCTATTTCTTTTACCGGTGCGCCGCATTTTTCTAAGAATCTTGCAAAACCTTCACCAAACTTACCAGAATCTTGCCTGAAAGCCGCCGCGAAATCCTTTCGGGCAGCCTTCTCATTTTCAGTAATTTTATACTGAACATAGGCAATATCATATCCTACCGTATCACAGGATTTATTTAAAGCCTTTGCCTTGGTTAAATATTCTAAAGCTTTTTCATCGTCAAGCCGCCTTTGGTAAATAAAAATACCAAATTCATGCCAGCTATAATGCTCTTCTGGATTTGCTTTCACCGCTTTTTCAAAAAGAGCCTCTGCCTCATCAAACTTTCCTAAAGAACTTAAACATTTTGCTTGCATTGAATAGATATAACCATAATTTTTTTTATCCATATCCTGCTGTTTAACTTCATTATAATATTTCTCTAAACAATCATATGCCGCCCCAAAATCCCAGATATAGTCAAGATAATGGCTTGCTGTAACAATAAGATTTTCTAAATTTTGGTCATCAATGACGAGAAGAGCCTTACAATATTCGCTCGCTTCATCATAAGTTTTTGGTTTTTTCTGGCAAATCTCAATAAGCTGCAATAGAACAAGCTCAGCTTCTCCATCAAGCTCTAATGCTTTGACAAGGTAAGGGTAGGCTTCATCTGGACGCTGTAAAAAATTATCCCCTAGTAAAAGTGCCATATAATAATGAGCAAAAAAAGATTCAGGGGCCTTAGCAACAGCGTTTTTTAAAATTTCTTCTGCTTTTTCCTCATCGTCATAATGTTCAAAATAAAGAACCGAAAGCAAATAGTCTGCCCAAGCATATTCAGGATAAACCTTGAGAGCCGCCCTTAGCGCATTCTCGCCCTCTTTTATCCGCCCGAGGTCAATATATAATTTACCTAAATTTGCCCATGCCCATTCTGCTTGGTCATTCACTTCCAGCGCAATTTTAAAATATTTTTCCGCCTCTGCTTCACGCCCTTTCTGCCCGACAAGAAAAAGAGCAAGCTCCGTATAATGATCATCAATGGTGGGATCAATTTCAATAATCTTGTGATAGGCCTTCTCTAAAATATCTTCTTGATCTGGAATTCTATTTAAAATGTCAATAATGCGCCGCCATGCTGAAAAATCATTCGGGTCTAAGTCTGTAACTTTGCGGTAAAATTTATAGGCTTTTTTGTAATCTTTATCAATTTGATGGGAAACCAGTCCAAGCTGATAAAATGCTTCACGGTTTGCAGGATCTGCCTCACAAACCGCTTTAAAGATTTTTTTTGCCGTTTTGCCATCACCTTCAATCCACGCAGAATACCGCCCAAGCTGAATTTGCCCCCAAATATAATCGGGCTGATCCTTCATCGCATGCTTTAAAATAATGCCGCCCTCATCAGGTCTGTCCATAGACCAAATAAGAAGCCAGCCCAGCCAAACCGCATAAATCACATAGCCTCTATCAAGCTCCACCGCTTGACGAAAAGCATCTTCAGCTTCGGCAAACCGCTCAAGCTTCTTTAAAAAAAGACCAAATTTTGCCCATGCCCAATCATGATTTGGGTCAATTTCTAGTGCTTGTATGTAATAGCTTTCTGCATCTTCAAGAGGCCCTAAGTAATTTTCGACCAAATGAGCAATAGAAATTCTTGCCTCTATAATTTCTGGATCAATTTTAAGAGCCTCTTCCCACCGAGCCTTAGCGTTACTATAATCCCCCTGATCCTCTAATTTTTTTGCCTCCGTGATGAGATCATTTAGAATATGATCTTCATCATCATGCATCCAAGGCATCTTACTTGGAATTTCAATATCTTCTGGGTTTGCGCAAAGAAGCCGGTCTAATCTTTTCTGCGCCCAATCAAGACTAGGGTCAATTTCCACCGCTTTTAAAAAAGCATTTACCGCTTGTTTTGTCTTCCCAAGCTGTCCCTCTAATGCAGAGCCAAGCAAGCACCAGCCCCATGCATCTTTCTGATCTAAGACAAGTAAAGAACGCAAAGATTCTTCGGCATTTTCATATTTTTTTTGCTCAAGCGACTGGGATGCGCTTTGCAATAAAGTAAATATTTTTTCTTGAATCTTTCTCATCCGAACACTTTATTCCTTTGCTTTCGCCTTTAAACCGCAAGCATGTTACCGCCGCGCTGATAGATGATAAAGGCTAAAAACGCAAGGCTTAAACCCCAGAAAATGAGATAAGCGATCATCGCTTTTTTTGCCTTTTTCTTTTCATACCATGTTCTGGGTCCTACGCCTTTAAAAAGAAAGACCAGTTTTGCAGAAAGATTAACGCAAACAATATTCACCGCTAAAAGCAGTCCTGCGCCCATCGCAAGGTCATATTCCCCTGCCCCCAGCATAATCCCAACCACGGCGCAGGGCGGCAAAAGCGCAACCGCAACCATCACCCCAACCAGAACGCTCGACAGTCCCGTCGCCATCGAAAGAACCGCCGCTGCTCCAGAAACAAGGGCAAGAGCAATCGAATCAAACCCTACATTAGTGCGGCTCAAAAGCTCAAAACTATCCAGCTTATAGGGCCAGATCGCCCCAAGAGCAAAACTTAAGCTTAAGGCAATTAAGAAACCGACCACCATTGTTTTTAAAGATCTGATCATAAGCTCAACATCGCCAAGCGCAGAAGACAAAGCCAGCGCAAGGTTTGGTCCAAGAAGTGGGGCGATCACCATCGCTCCAATGATGACCGCTACATTATTTTCAATCAAGCCAATCGCCGCCACAATCGTTGAGAAAATCACCAGCCAAATAAAACTAGAATTCAGCGATGCCCCACGGGAAGTGCTATCATAAAGTTCCGCTCTGCTAATCCCTGCAAAAATTTTAGATGGTTTTTGATCGTCTTTTTCTAATGTGTCTACGGACACAGGCGGGCTTTCTGTTTTCGGCAGCACCGCCTCTACTGGTAAAATAACCATGCGAATAATATGACTTTTTGAAAAAACATCATGAAAGCGGTCTGTCACCCTTTGAACATGCTGCGTTTTTACCAGAAGGGAATAAGTCAGCCCGCCCGCTCCAACCGCCCAGCTATCTACAATTTCTGTAATAGCCCCGATCTTTTGTTTAAGCTTTGGTGCGGTGCTTGTTACATGAATTTGAATGATTCTATAACTCAACTTTATTCTCCCAGATGCCCCTCGTTACTTTACCCTTAAAAATAGATCATAAATCATCAAGAATAAAATTAATAATAAAAAGAAAATTTCCCTTATTCTCTGTTATAAATTATAATGGATCATGGTAAAAAAAACAGACCAATATTACAAAAAAATCTTAAGTGATATTCAATATCAAGTCACAAGATGCTCTGCTACAGAGACCCCTTTTAGCGGCAAATATTGCGCTCATAACGAAAAGGGTATTTATCACTGCATTTGCTGTGACAGCCCACTTTTTTCTTCAAAGGAAAAATTCTTATCTTCTTGCGGATGGCCCAGTTTTTCAGCCGCAATTCTGGATGATTCTATTAATATTTTACAAGATCACAGTCACGGCATGAATAGAGAAGAAGCCCGCTGTACATCTTGCGATGCACATTTAGGACACCGCTTTGCTGACGGGCCGCCCCCGGCGGGCATTCGCTATTGCATTAATTCTGTAAGTATCGCTTTTAAACACTCACCAAAAAAACAAAGTGCTATTTTTAACCCCATATTAGGGTATAAAGACTATATTATAATCTCAAGATATAAAAACTACTTATTATCCAAAGACAATGCCATAAACATAATCCTTCTCATGACGAGCGTATATATTACGGAATGAAAGAAAATAATGAAATGATTTTAAAAAACCACATAGCAAGATCTTTATTAATAAATTGCCTTTTTATAACATCTTCTGTGATCATTAATAAAAACCATAATTTTCTAAATTCTACCGCATATGCACAAGAAAATAATTATAATAAAAAATATGAGAAAGCCCGTTCTTATTACCATAATAAAAATTATACAAAATCAATTTCTCTTCTTAAAAGTGTCTTAAGAATAGACCCAGATCACCTCCCATCCCGTATCTTACTTGCAGAAATCCACGCTATACAAGGAGACGGAGCAGCCGCAGAAACAGAATTACAAAATGCAGAAGCCCGCGGCACAGATAAAGAACGGTTATTACTACTTTATGGTCTTGCCTATAGTCTGCAATCAAAACATTCGAGTATTATTCGTAATATTTTACCAGGAAACCGCGGCGACCTTACGGAAGCCAAAATTCTTAATTTAAGAGGGAGGGCCTATTTCGGGCTACACCAGATAAAAAAGGCTGATGAAAGCTTCATAGCTGCCCTTAAGTTAAAGCCTCGCTATTACGCGCCCCTCCTTGGCCGCGCAAAAATTGCTACTTACCAAAAAAAATACCCTGCCGCCATCACCCTGCTCGATAAATCTTTAGAATATTTCAAAGGTAATGCTACAGCATGGGCTATGAAGGCTATAGCTTACAAGGCGGCAAGACAAAGTAACAAAGCCTTAATAGCCGTTAATACAGCCCTTAAATTAGCCCCAAACCATACAGACGCTCATATCCTTCGTGCTTCACTATATATTGCAAAATTAGACTATGAAAAAGCTCAGTTTGACGTAGATGCTGTCTTAGAAAAAATGCCTTTTGAACCTAAATCAAATTACTTTAATGCTCTGATTAAATCTAAAAACGGTGATTTTAAAGGTGCCTCAAAAAACCTAATGAAAGTCGTTGAGACCTTACAGTTCCTACCCATTAAAATGATGAATAATAACCCGATTTATTATTATTTTTCTGGCATTAGTAATTATAAATTAAAAAATTTTAGTAAAGCAAAAAGCAGCTTTTACACCTATTCACGGCGCGCTCCACGAAATATGATGGTAAAACGCATTCTTGGCGCTCTTGAGCTACAAACAAACAACCCCTTTTCTGCCCTAATTATATTAAAAGCAGCATCCAAGTCCGCCCCAAAAGACCCAACAATTATGCTGCTGCTAGGACAGGCCTATTTAAAAACAGGAAAAAATGAGAAAGCCTATGATTTATTCAAAAAAGCCGCAGATACACCGCCTAATATAAATGAAAAATTTAATGAAGTAACAAGAGGTGAAAATGCGAAAGGCACAAGACAAGATTCTCTGACCGCCTTTTTGGAAAATGAAAACCATATCTTTTCGTCTATTGATATTAAATTGTTTTTAGCAAGAAGCTATAAGTCCCGCAAAAAAATTAATTCTTCTTTATATATTATTAAAAACCTGAAAGAATCCTTTCCAAAAAACAGCTATTTCCATAGTTTATACGCCTCTTTACTGACGTTAAAAAACAACCATACACAAGCCAGAATGTCTTTAAAAACCGCATTACAGATCAATCCTGACAATATATCAGCTCTGATCCAACTTGCAAATATGGATAAAGAGCTTAAAGAAGAAAATCTTGCATTGATTTCTTTGCAAAACCAATTAAAAAAACACCCTAAAAATATTGAAATTCTTATTGCATTAGGGGATCTTACCTTTTATCAAAAAAAACCAAAACGAGCCCTGCGTTTTTATCAAAAAGCATTTGCGATAGATAATGAATCCTTCAAAACACTCAAGGTTCTTATTCAAGCTCATATCAAAAATAACAACATCAAATCTGCCATTAGAACTACAGTTTCTTATTCAAATAATAACTTAGATAATGCACAAGCTTTTAACCTTTTAGGGGATCTTTATAAGGCTAATAATGAAATTGTAAAAGCAATTACAGCTTATAAAATTTATGCTGCTCACGCTTTTAGCCGTGGCATAGCCCTAGAAAAGCTCGCCCGAGCACAAATAGAAAATCATGAGTATTCTCAAGCAGAAACAAGCCTTCGAAAAGCTCTAAGTTGGGATCGTAACTTTCTATCCGCCCATTACATGCTTTTTACAGTTAATATGAAGCTTAAAGACTGGGAAAAAGTTGAAAGAACATTACGGAAAATTAAAAAACTAAGCCCAATAACGACGGATTATGACATTATGTCTGGCGATTATTATTTGCTTAAAAAAGAATTCCCAAAGGCCCTTGTCCATTATAAAACAGCCTTGAGCTTTGGTCATTCTCCAAAAGCCACTATTGGACTTGTAAACGCTCTTAGACAAATAGGCAGAAAATCAGACGCTATAACCGCCTTGGAAGAGGGTTTGAAAAATAACCCTATGAATATAGAGCTTAACTTGTCTTTAGGGGAAACATATAAGACCGAAGGACAAAAACAAACAATAATAAATCATATTAATCTTTTGCTTAAAAAATTTCCTGAAGAACCTTTAATTTTAAATTACATTGCAAATGCCCAATATGATCTAGGACAAATTAACAAAGCCATTATATCTGCCCAAAAAGCTCTGAAACTCCTGCCAGAAAATTCATTAACCTTAGATAGTTTAGCGTGGATTTATACCCGCAGCGGTGCGCCGGAAAAAGCACTTCCTTTATTAAGAAATGCTCTGATAAAAAATTATAATTCTGCTGATATTAAATTCCACCTTGCCATCACCCTTGATATGTTAGGACGCAGGAGTGAAGCAATACAAAATATGGCAGAAGTTGCTCAAATGGGAAATAAATCTACAAAGAGCAGAGAAGCCCACAAAATTTTAAGACACTGGTTATCAGAAGCTTCTCAAAAAAAATAATGCCCTGTTTAATGTTTGTTGCCCTGTTTAATGTTTGTTAATGTAAAATTTAAACAAAATTTCCGCCCTGCTCATAATATCCTTCATTTAAATTATTTAAACTCTATAGTGAAAATAAAACCAAATGGGAGTTTCTTATGGGATGGCTAACGATTTTACCGCCAATTATTGCTATTGCTGTGGTTTTATGGCGAAAAGAAGTTATTATTGCACTGCTGCTTGCGCTTTTATCCGCTGAAATATTATTACAAATGCACGCCGGCTTTACCATAGAAGGAATAGGTCTAGGCTTTATTCAATCATTAGAGCGCATTGCTAGCACATTAACCTCAATAGATAATAGCCGGATTTTAACCTTTTGCTTGCTTATAGGGGCTTTAATTGCCTTTATTCGCTATTCTGGCGGCGTAAGTGCAATGGTTAAATTCATCATTGATAAAAAAATCAGTAAATCTGGTCGCTCTGCTGGAATAATAACCAGCCTGATTGGCGTTGTTATTTTTATTGAAACCAATCTTTCTATTTTAACCTCTGGAATTTTTGCACGGGGATTATTTGATAAATTTAGCATGAGCCGTACAAGACTTGCCTATATTATTGATAGTACATCTGCGCCAATTTCGATCCTCATTCTTTTTAATGGTTGGGGTGCCTTTATTTATGGGCTTCTTAAAACCTATGACATTAAAGACCCTATGCTTCTTCTGATGGGTACTATTCCCTTTAATTTCTATGCTATTGTTACGCTTATTATTGTCGCCTATACCGTTTGGACGGGAAGAGTTTTTGGACCTCTAAAAAAAATGGAACAAAAAAGTGATCAAGAAACAGCCCAAAATGATTTCCAAGAAGAAATTATAAAGCCGACAAAAGCATATTTTATGACCCTTCCCCTTATCACAATGATTATTGGCGTTTTTGCCTTTATGTTTTGGACAGGCGGCGGCGAGCTTTCGAAAGGAAGCGGATCAAAATCTGTCCTTTATGCCACGGCTACCGCTTGCATTGTTGGTTATATGATAATGCTGCTATCCAAGAGGTTTAATCATCAACAATTAATCAATATTTCATTTAAAGGCATGAATGAGCTGCTGCCTATTGTGATTATTCTGCTGCTTTCCATGACCCTTGGCACCAGCCTTAAGCTGCTCGGCACGGGAGTATTCGTTGCGGGGATTGCCAGTGATAATCTTCCTCTTGTTCTGATTATCCCCATGCTGTTTGTCACCAGCGGGCTGATGGCATTTAGCACAGGAACATCTTGGGGGACATTTGGCATTATGATTCCCATCGGCGTGCCTCTTTTTCAGCAGCTTGGACTTCCGCCGGAGCTTGTTATTTCTGCAGTTATGGGCGGCGGCGTGTTTGGGGATCATTGTTCGCCCATTTCCGATACAACCGTTGTCTCTTCTATGGCAGCAGGCTGTTCGCTCATTGACCATGTGAAAACTCAGCTCCCTTACAGCCTTATGGGCGGCGCTATCGCATTTGGATTTTATCTCATCGCCAGCTTTATTATGATTTAAAGGTTAAATATTTTTAAAATAAGCGGTTATTTCTTCTGAAGTGACCGCTTTATTTTCCGCAATTAACAGCCCTAAAAGAATTTTAGCTTTAAGCCCGTCTAAAATCCCAGAAGGAATAAGCCCTCTTGATATAAGATCAATTTCTGCCCCAGCATAACCATAAGTGCTTTCAAAAATAGCCCCTTCACCTGCTCGGCTCGAAAGAACCACAGGCATTTTACCGCTGAGCTGCGTTATAGAGTGAAGCCATGTTTCTGGCAAATGCCCTGCGCCAAAAGCTTCGATAACAATGCCGTCATAATCTGCCTTTGCGATTATTTTTATCATCTGATCATCATCGCCAAAGCTCGCCTTAATCAAAGCAATTTTTGGAAATTTATATTCCGCATTTAAAGATAAAATTTCCCGTGCCTTTACCGCAGAAAACATTGTAAGCTGCCCCTCAATAATTCTACCTAAAATGCCGCCATTAAAGGATTTAAAAGCTGAAACAGACCCCGTATGAGCCTTTCGTACATAGCGCGCGGCATGAATATCATCATTCATCACCACCACTGCGCCCTGACGGCTGATTTTCTGTGATGACGCTGCGCTCACAGCCGCTAAAATATTTGCGCTGCCATCTGCCCCAGCCATATGAGGGCTGCGCATTGCCCCTGTTACAACAATGGGAATACAGACCTTTAATAAACTATCTAAAATAAACGCCATTTCTTCTAATGTGTCTGTACCCTGTATAATAACAGCTCCATCCATGCGCCCTTCTTTAGCAAGAAGCGTAATTTCAGAAGCCAGCCATAATGCGTCCTTATAAGTCAAGTTCGAACTTGCAATCATACGGTCTGTTCTTGTTGTTATATGAGCTATTTTCTCAAGCTCGGGAATAGAGCTGCATAATTCTTTTGCCGTAATCTTAGGAACAACACCTTTGCTATGCAAAGTTTTTTCCATAGCAATCGTACCGCCCAGCAAAAAAATTGTGACAGATTTTTTGTTATTTAATTTAATGCTCATTATAATATCTCTGTTCGTCACTTTATAAAATGAAATCCCTTTATACCATATCTTCCTAAAAACAGATAAAAATTGTTGGATATTCTTTTATAATAGACAAGTTTTAAAATTCCTATTCTTCTCATTTTTAGGTCTTTTTTCAAAGACTTCAAATAAATATAATTCTTATTTACAAGAAATTTACCATTCTATAATATATTTCCTAGCAAAACTTGTCTTTAGAGAGTAAACCCAAAAAGATTATTTTTTAAGTTTTAATAATTTTCAACCCCGTTCTATTAAAGCATGGTCTTTAATTTATGAACCCATAGGCAAAAATATGGTTCCGTTGCAAGAGCAAAATAACGAACGACATATTACATCCCAGCTTTTAAATATCTGGAATAAACTTACATATGATGAAATGGCTCACGCCCCTTCTTTAAAGAATCTCCGCCCAGAAGATATTGAAGAATTTAGGTCAAACATTGTACTTTTTGACCTAAGAGGAAAAGAAAATGACCCAATCATAGCCTTTATTGGCTCTAACCTAACTCATGACCTGCCTGAAAATTTAACGGGTAAGAGTATAATTAATATTCCTTCGCATAGCTTAGTCCGTAAAATGGCTGATCATTATTTAGATGCTATTCCCTGTAAAGAAGTCGTTCTTTTTGACTCTAATTTTATAGAGTTTGAAAAAAAAACTATTTTTTATCAAGGCATTTTGCTGCCCTTCAGTGATGATGGAGATAAAATTGATTCTATTATTGGCGGAATTATTGAAACAGCAGAAGAGCCTATAAAAATAAAAACAATTCCTTTAAAACGTACAGAGGAATTCATAGAGCAAGAGCAAGAACAAGAACAAGAACAAGAACAAGAACAAGAAGTTTCTACAGATTCTCTAGAGAAAATGTTAAAAAAATATAGCACGGCTTTAAAATCATCTGGTCATAGATCCCGTAAATCACTTTATAACGCCCTTGGTAATATTTTAGATTTTTATCATATCACTGAAACAATGCCTGAAAATTACGCTGCTTTGCTAAAAAAACATACCCTTAAATCTCAAAAAAGAGCCCCTTTCACCCCTATTCTTAAAATAGTTTTTGGTAAAGCCTTTGATCAAACACGGCTTACCGAATATTCAAGAGCTTTAAAGCTCGCTTATTCTAAAGATATTTCAGGAAAAAACTTTGCATCTTTTATTGAAAATATATCTGGTGGAATTAAAGGCTGCGTCAAGGCGGAAAGGGCAAAAAACAACCCTAAAACAGCTCAAAAAATTGATACTAGGAATGAAATATTAAAAAATATTCCAATTATAAACCATTTTGAGGACAATATTAGTAAAAGCTTAACAGACCGCTCCGATTATTGTATTTACCTTGCTCGAAAAAATAAATCCCATGTAGAAATTTTAAAACAAGTCACGATACAAAATGATCTATTAGAAAAACTCTTAAACCAAGTTACAGATGGTTAAAATAAATAATAAACAGCACTGAATAAACCGACCTTTTTTTGAAATTGGTCAACACCATAATAGATAATTTAATATTATCACATAAAACTAAGGAACGACCGTGAATAGTTGGATACAGAAAGACGCTAGAATTGATGAAGTTATCGCCTATGCAGATGACCGTCTAAAATCACGCCTAAAACTTCAAATTATTGAATTTATCAGAATTCTATATAAAAACACTTCGCCAGAAGACCTTATCAACCAGCCCGTTGATGAGCTTTATGCTGCCGCTCTTTCTCTTTGGAAGTTTGGCGAACAACGAGATAAAGACGCTATTAAGCTTCGTGTTTTTAATCCAACATTAGAAGAACATGGGTGGCATTCGCCTCATACCGTAATTCAGGTGATTGTCCAAGATATGCCTTTTCTTTTAGATTCAATGACATCAAATTTATTAGAATCTGGCATTGATATTTATCTATTGGTTCATCCTATTTTTAACCTTATGCGTGATAATAAAGGTCTTGTTTCATCAAAAGGCAATATAATTTCTGAATCTGTCATGTATCTTGAAATCACAGCGATGACGGATAAAGCTCAAATTAGCAATCTTCAAAAAAAATTAATGCAAATGATTAAGCTTATCATTACATCGATTAAAGATTGGCCTAAAATGCTAAATAAAATCGATGATACGATTAAGAATCTTGATTTTGCCCCTAAAGACATTAACTCTTCTGAAGTTAAAGAATCCCAGAATTTCTTGCTCTGGCTTAAGCAAAATAATTTCACATTATTAGGGTACCGTGAATATATCCATGATGGAAAAGATACTGATACAAAAACAGGTTATGGTATTCTGCGAGATCCAAAAATTCATGTTTTACGAGGACCCGACGGTCTTGTTTCTATCTCTCCTGAAATCACAGATTTTATGGATCGCCCCCCTGTCATGATGATTACAAAAGCGAATATAAAATCAATGATTCACCGGGTTGTGCATTTAGATTATATTGGCTTTAAGCACTATAATAAGCAGGGAAAAATTATTCGTGAAATTCGCTTTGTAGGTCTATTTACATCCGATAGCTACAATCAACGTGCGCAAGAGATTCCTTATCTTGAACGGAAAATTAACCATATTATCAAACGGTCTTTATTTCCAAAAAACAGCCATGATGAAAAAGCTCTTTATCATATCCTAGAAACGCTACCAAGAGATGAGCTATTCCAAGTTGATGAAGATACTCTTTTCAATATGGCAATGGGTATTTTACATTTAAATATTCGCCCTAAACCCCGTGCTTTTATCCGTAAAGATAAATTTGAGCGTTATATCTCAGCTCTTATTTTTGTACCGAAAGATCTTTATGATTCTGCCCTGCGTGAAAAGGTAGAGGCTCTATTATGCAAAGCTTACAGCGGTGAAATTTCATCACGCTACGCTAAATTAACCAATGAGAGAATTGCCCGCTGGCATTTCATCATTAGAACCAAACCAGGCCATGTTTTAAACCCAGAAACATCAGAGATTAACAGGCAGCTTGTTGAAGTTGCCCAGCGCTGGACAGATTATTTACAAGAAGTTTTAAGTGACCGCCACGGAGAAGCTCAAGGCACACGGCTGTTCCAAAAATATAGCAAGAGCTTTTCTTCTGCTTATAAAGAAAAATTTGATCCCCGCTTTGCTGTGATTGATATTGATAAAATTGAACAGCTTCCTGCAAAAGATAATATCCAGTTTAATTTCTATCGCATCGCAGAAGACCCCGACAATATGATTCGTCTAAAGATTTATACGTCTCATCAAACAATCGCACTGAGCGACTGTCTGCCGATGCTGGAAAATCTTGGGCTTAAAGTCCTAGAAGAATTTGCCCTAAAAGTCCGTACCCTAGAAAAAGGCGAGCGCATTCGCCATACGATTCATGATTTCCGCCTAGAAGATGCCACAGGGCAGGCCTTTGACCTTCATGGACTCAAAGACCGCCTAGAGACAACATTACGCCAAACTTGGCTCGGCAGCATTGATAATGATGGCTTTAACAAACTTATTTTAAGAGCAGGGCTTGACCATCGCCAAACCCTTATCATAAGAGCTTACAGTAAATATCTTCGCCAGCTCAGAATTTCATATAGCGAAACCTATATGCAAGATACCCTCACCCAGCATTCAAAGATTACAAATCTTTTAGCTTCTATTTTTGAAATGAGCTTTGGGCTTCATATTAGTGATAAAATAGACCGAAATGCTGCCACTGCAAAAATGGTTGAATCAGTTAAATCGCTTCTTAAAAAAGTAGATTCTCTTGATGAAGACCGTATGCTGCGCTCTTACCTTAACGTGATAACCTCTTCTCTACGGACTAATTTTTACCAATTAGATGAAGACGGCAATCCTAAAAAATATCTTTCCATCAAAATTCAATCCCGTAATGTGCATGAAGCACCAAAACCTCGCCCCTTTGCTGAAATTTTTGTCTATTCCCCCCGCATAGAAGGCGTTCATCTGCGCTTTGGGCCTATCGCTCGGGGCGGTCTTAGATGGTCAGACCGGCGGGAAGATTACCGCACAGAAGTGCTTGGGCTTGTCAAAGCTCAGCAGGTTAAAAATACCGTTATTGTTCCTGTGGGCGCAAAAGGCGGCTTTGTTCCAAAACAAATTGCAACCGATGCCAGTCGTGATGAATTTATTGCAGAAGGCGTTGCCTGTTATAAAATCTTTATCTCTGGTCTGCTTGATATCACAGATAACCTTGATAGCAGCGATATTCTCCCGCCGAAAAATCTAATCTGTAAAGACGGTGATGATCCTTATCTTGTGGTTGCTGCCGATAAAGGAACGGCAACATTCTCTGATATTGCGAATGGTCTTGCCGCCGATTATGGCTTTTGGCTTGATGATGCTTTTGCCTCTGGTGGATCGGTTGGATATGACCATAAAAAAATGGGCATTACCGCACGGGGTGCATGGGTTTCTGTCCAGCGTCATTTTCGTGAAATTGGCGTAGATGTTCAAAAAGATGCGATTACAATTGCAGGGATTGGTGATATGTCGGGCGATGTATTCGGCAATGGGCTTCTTTGTTCAAAAGCTGTAAAACTTGTCGCTGCCTTTGATCATAGAGATATATTCATTGACCCTACCCCTGACGCTCAAAAAAGTTATAATGAAAGATCTCGCCTTTTCAAGTTAGAGCGTTCATCATGGGAAGATTATAATAAAAAACTCATCACCAAAGGCGGCGGTGTCTTTTCCCGTAAATTAAAAGCCATTAAACTCACAAAGCAAATGAGAGATCTTTTTGCTTTTGATAAAGATCAGGAAACCGCAACCCCTAATGAGCTGATTAAAGCCATTTTAAAATCAAAAGTTGATCTTTTATGGTTTGGCGGCATTGGCACTTATGTAAAATCAGCAAGCGAAAGCCATGCTAAAGCCGGTGACAGAGCCAATGATGCTATTCGCATTGATGGATCAGAAGTTGGCGCAGCGGCAATTGGGGAAGGCGGAAATCTTGGCTGTACGCAGCTTGGACGCACCGAATATTCGATCAAGGGCGGTATGATGAATACGGACGCTGTCGATAATTCGGCGGGCGTTGATTGTTCTGATAATGAAGTGAATATCAAAATTCTGATGAGCGCGGTTGTAAAAGGCGGAAAGATTACTCAAATCCAACGTAATAAATATCTTGAGAGCATGACAGATGAAGTGGGCGATATTGTTCTTCGGGACAATTATCTTCAAAGCCAAGCCATTAGCCTTGCCAGAGCCTCTTCTATTAAAGAGCTTGATAGTTTTATCCGCTTTATGGCTGATCTTGAAAAAAGAGCTAACCTTGACCGTGAGCTTGAATTTTTGCCAACAGATGAAGAAATTATGGAGCGTGCGGATAAATATCCGGGTTTAAGCCGCCCCGAGCTTTCTGTTCTGATTGCCTATGCTAAAATGTCTCTTTATGATAGTCTTGTCGAAAGTGATTTCCTGAAAGACCCCTATCTTGAAAAATATCTTTTTGGTGCATTTCCTGTAAAAATGGGCAAAGACTACCCTGATGAGCTTCGTTCCCATAGGCTAGGCACTCAAATCATTGCAAAGGTTATTTGTAACGATCTTGTCAATAGAGGTGGCATTCAAGCGATTAAAGAAGAAACAGGTGCATCATCTGCGGATATTGCCCGCGCAGCGATTATTTCTCGTGAAGTTTTTTCTCTTGATGATCTTTATGTAAAAATTGAAAAATTAGACCATAAAGTATCAGCGATAATCCAAACTCTTCTTCTTATGGATATAGAGGAATTTGCTAGACGGCAAACCATCTGGTTCCTCAATAATATTGATGTAAAGGTCTCTTTAAAAGATGTGATTAATCAATATAAACCCTCTATTAAAACCTTATTTTCCATGCCATCACAGGCCAATGATGCAGATAATGCAAATCTTCTTGATAAAATGTCGATGTACTGTGAACATAATGTGCCTAAAGAGCTGGCTCATCATATCACCAATTTAGAATCTAAAATAGCCGCCTGTGATATTGTAGAAGTCGCACATAGCTGTAAATTCGATGTGCCTGAAATTGCGAATGCTTATACAATTATCGGCGGCAGCATGGGCTTTGATTGGCTTCGTGCACAAGCTGAAACTGTAGAAACATCAGACCATTGGGATCGCCTAGCGGTTAGTAGTATCTTGGGCGATTTGCAAGATCAGCAAAAAATCCTTACCCGAGCCGTCCTCAAGAGCGTGAAAAAAGGCTCTGCGGTTAAACATACTCATGAATGGCTAGAAACAGCACAAGGCTCGAAAGAACGTATAGAAAAAATGATCTATGATTTCCAAAGCTCTGGTGCGCTTAATGTAACGAAACTAGGCTTTGCCACGAGACAGATTAAAAACGCAATCTCTGTTTAAAGATAGCTCATGATTAAAAATAGGGGCTGTACCAGATAACGCATAAAAGGTGTTATAATGGTATCCATGAGAAAGAGC
>JADGEY010000602.1 GCA_016744185.1 Emcibacteraceae bacterium
CCATTGATTTGCCGATGTCAAACTACGCATATCTTTCTAGATCTTTCTAGATATTTCTAGATGTTTCTAGATCTTTCTAAATCTATCTTGATATTTCTATATGTTTCTATGTGTTTCTAGATCTTTCTAGATGTTTCTAGATCTTTCTTGATAATTCTAGATATATCTTGATATTTATATATGTTTCTAGATCTTTCTAGATCTATCTTGATATTTCTATATGTTTCTATGTGTTTCTAGATCTTTCTAGATCTTTCTAGATATATCCTGATATTTCTATATGTTTCTAGATCTTTCTAGGTCTATCTTGATATTTCTATATGTTTCTAATTGTTTCTAGATCTTTCTAGATCTTTCTAGACATATCTTGATATTTCTATATGTTTCTAGATCTTTCTAATACGTTCTAGACCTTTCTATATATTTCTAGATCTTTCTAGACCTTTCTATATTTTTCTAGATCTTTCTAGATATTTCAATATTTTTCTAGATCTATCTAGATATACCTAGATCTCTCTTGGTGGTTTTATATCCTTCTAAATCTTGCTATAACTTTATAGATATTTCTATAT
>JADGEY010000604.1 GCA_016744185.1 Emcibacteraceae bacterium
GTACTTTGAAATATTATCAATTTTCTAACATTGCATGGACATATTTATTTACAACACCAAAGCTTTCAAAGATAAATCTTAAGTTATCGTTGGAATGAACATGCTCGTTTCTTTAAGATAAGTTTGCTCCGAATTACCAGAATTTATATACAAGTTCCCGGGAAAGGTATAAGCATTGATAAGTTTATAAGCTGTGAAATTCCACAAATTTGAGATGAAAGTTAAGACTTAAAAGTAATCCTTTTAATCTTATGGAGGTTGAGTTGTGACCAGATGGTGGTAGTGTGTTGGTGGTGGTGGTGATTGGGAGGAGATTGACCAATCATTGACGTCGATGGTTGAGGTTCTAGACCTCCTTTAGTGATCATTAGAAACACTGTGTTCAGTAGAGCATGGCGTTGCCTTTTTTAGTGGTCCAGGGTACTAGGGTAATGTTTCAGAGGTCGAAGTTGAAATAACTTTTCAAACTGAAATATTATAGTTGTATAAATAATTGTGTGTGTGTATGTGTGTGTGTGTGTGTGTGTGTGTGTGTGTGTGTGTGTGTGTGTGTGTGTGTGTGTGTGTATAT
>JADGEY010000605.1 GCA_016744185.1 Emcibacteraceae bacterium
CACATACACACACACACACACACACACACACACACACACACACACACACACATATACACACACTAACACATACACACACACACACACACACACACACTCACACATACACACAATGCAGGCTTTCATATCCCTGTGCGATTTGTTTATATTCTTCTCCAAAAGCCTGGAGATCAACTGTAAAAAAAAGAGTGACCTCATTGTACTGCCCAACGGAAACTGCGAGAAAATGCTGGCTAAGTTTCTACACGATCGAGTGTTCATTCACACCGAAGACAACCTAGATGGTATGTAATATATTGCTCACTTTTTATTATTATTATTTAATCCTAATTTAATTTTTTTAGTAATGATTTATATCTACTCACTTTTTTTTCCAATTGTAATAATTTATAATATGTTATCACATTAATGTTATACAATGTGCAGGGTACATTGTACACTATTTATTCTATCAACATTGAAAATCTATATAAAATCACTAGCACATCGAATTCAGTCTAATCTTATAACTTACACCTACACCTACACCTAAACCTAATCTTTCACCTAATCTTACACCTAAACCTACAC
>JADGEY010000607.1 GCA_016744185.1 Emcibacteraceae bacterium
CACTCATATATGCGCGCGTATACAGTTACACACGCGCCAACATACACTGATCAAGGCGCATATATGCTTATGCATACATATACACTTACATACGCGCGTATACATATTTGCACCCAGGTATATATATATATGCACTCACACGCGAGGATATACACTTACACACGCGTGCGCATACACACTCATCCGCACGCTTATCTTCTAGCGTGAGTACATACTCACAAGCGCGCATACACAGTCACACGCGCGCCAAAGTACATACACCCATATATGGGCGCATCTAATTATTTCACCACGCACATACGCACGCGCACATACACACACACGCACACACACACACACACACACACACACACACACTGGTGCGTGTCTAATGATACAATTAATTGGACATATGCACTGGATATATACCTATAGCCATTCGCTAGCCAGCACACAATTCACTATAGGTACTATGTACATGATTGGAAATCTATATATTACTCCAACGTAATGATGTGATGTTACATAACGTTATGGATTGCATGTCTATATTTGTGTGTATTACAGAAATATGCATTGTATATTTATATA
>JADGEY010000608.1 GCA_016744185.1 Emcibacteraceae bacterium
GGTGGTGGTGGTGATGATGATGATGATAGTGGTGGTGTAGTGGTGGTGATGATGATGATGATGATGGTGATAATGATGATGGTGGTGATGATGATGATGATGATGATGATGATGATGGTGGTGATGATGGTGGTGGTGATGATGATGGTGTAGTGGTGGTGATGATGATGATGATGGTGGTGGTGATGGTGGTGGTGATGATGGTAACCTGTAACCTAATGGTTTATGGTGGTGGTGGTGATGATGATGATGATGATGATGATGGTGATGATGATGATGATGATTGATAATGTTTATTTATTATTTAAGATGATTTGTTTATTTATGATGATGATAGTGATGATGATGATGCTGATGATAGTGGTGGTGTAGTGGTGGTGATGATGATGATGATGGTGGTGATAATGATGATGGTTGTGATGATGATGATGATGATGATGATGGTGGTGATGATGATGATGATGATGATGATGGTGGTGATGATGGTGGTGGTGATGATGATGGTAGTGGTGATGATGATGATGATGATGATGATGATCGTGATGATGATGATGATGATGATGATCGTGA
>JADGEY010000609.1 GCA_016744185.1 Emcibacteraceae bacterium
AGAGGACCAGAGTAATGATCTATTTTAGGTGTAGTGTGAAGAAGAAGAAGGAGAAGAAGAAGAAGAAGAAGAAGAAGGAGAAGAAGAAGGAGAGAAGGCGAAGAAGAAGGAGGAGGAGGAGAAGAAGAAGGAGAGAAGGAGAAGAAGGAGAGAAGGAGAAGAAGAAGAAGAAGAAGAAGAAGGAGAAGAAGAAGGAGAAGAAGGAGAGAAGGAGAAGAAGAAGAAGAAGAAGGAGAGAAGGAGAGAAGGAGAAGAAGAAGGAGAAGAAGGAGAGAAGGAGAAGAAGAAGAAGAAGAAGAAGAAGAAGAAGAAGAAGAAGAAGAAGAAGGAGAAGAAGAAGGAGAGAAGGCGAAGAAGAAGAATGAGAGAAGGAGAAGAAGAAGAAGAAGGAGAAGAAGAAGAAGAAGAAGGAGAAGAAGAAGGAGAAGAAGAAGAAGAAGAAGAAGAAGAAGAAGAAGAAGAAGGAGAGAAGGAGAAAAGGAGAAGAAGGAGAAAAAGAAGGAGAAGAAGAAGGAGAAGAAAGAGAGAAGAAGAAGGAGAAGAAGAAGGAGAGAAGGAGAAGAAGAAGGA
>JADGEY010000060.1 GCA_016744185.1 Emcibacteraceae bacterium
TGACCCTTCGTTCCAATTAGATAAAATAAAACAAATGGTTAAACAACAAATGAACTAGTTATCTGGTACAGCCCCTAATTCATTATTCTATTTAATGGGGAAATAGAAGTTTCAAAATCTGGTAAATTAGCATCAGTGCAAAATCCACACTTAGAGTATGCCATAATTACGAGTATGCCATAATTGCCTCAGCAAGATCATTAGCCTAGTTCACAGGAACAGCATTTTCAATCATTTGCTCTAAATTTGTTTTGTACCTTCAAGTCTCTTACTCTTAGCAATTAACTAAGTTTGGTACCATAGACTTTGACGGGGAACAGATTTTAGCTTTAGAAAATATGGATATCTCATGGAGTGAAAAAAATTCCGCTGTAAAAAATGTCAGATGGCCTATAAGCCGGGTTCTGTCCTTTAAGTTACCTTAAATGGATGATCATTCATCTAGGGATATTGTTGCCAATATCCTCTTGCAATCAACCCGAACAACATCTTGAAAGAAGACGGCAAAAGCCTGTTGTTCCTATTTGATTTTGCACCTGGTGGGGTTTACCATGCCTCCCATGTCACCATAGGAGCGGTGCGCTCTTACCGCACCCTTTCACCCTTACCCTATAAAATAGGGCGGTTTACTTTCTGTGGCACTTTCCCTGAAGTCACCTTCGCTGGCCATTAACCAGCACCAACCTTCCATGGTGCCCGGACTTTCCTCTCCTATAATCATAAAACCATAGCAGCAATCATCCAGCCATCTGACAGAAACTATTTAAATCTTTTTGACCCAAATATGAAGTAAATTCTTAAAAAAAATCACAAAATCCTTTATTTGAATTTTTTAATATTTCTGATAATCAAAAAAAGAACCTATCTCTTTAACCGCCGAGTTAAACTTAAGACCAAAAAATCCATTATAACACCAAACAACTGTCGTACTTATAAGAGGAATATTTTTAAATTTCAGGGCAAAATCATCCCCTACTGAGACTAAAAAATCTGATTTTAATTTTGCCCCTCTCATAGAAATGTTAAATAAAACAGCTTTAATTTCACCATCACCATTATATAATGTAGCGTTCCATAAAACGGTTCGGCGATTATGCCTACGTTGATTAATAATATCTTTTCTTATATCTGTTTTTGAGATAGCCTGCCTTTTTTTCTCTCGAAAAATACTTGAATCATTAAGGAAAATTATATTTTTTTTCTCAGACATATCTAAGCCTTATCTATTTATTAGAAGAATCTAATGTAGAGATAATTTAAAATAGTGTATAAACCTTTAACAACTCAAAATAATTTTTTATGATTGCTTCTTTTCCTAATATCAGGCAAATATAGATCATAATATTTTAAAATAGATCTACCATAGGGCTTAATTCATGATCAAAAAAATCACCAAACATTCCTTTATCGTTACTCTTGTCGTAACTTTAATTTCTTGCAGCAGTGACACAGTAGAATTAACCCAAACAAGTTCGGTAGGCCCTGATACAAATAATTTGCTAGAGACTGTTCCAGAAGGCCTTATAGGTGATGAAACCAATGCCTCTCATAGTGCGCCAATTGAAATTGAAAAAGCCCCAAAAAACCAAGAATAAATTTATCTGAATTTTTGAAGCAGTAAATCATCAAGAATCATCATTGTTTCTTGATCCATAATACCGTCAAAATTTTGAGGGCGGAAATGACGCTGAAATGCTATAATAGTGGATTTAATCTCTTGGGTATTTGATAAATAACCATAGCCCCATTGTTTTAATTTTTCTTTTACTGAAATATTATTCTTACTCTGAACAGACGGGCTATGCAAAAAAGATTCAGCCCAAACCCCTATCCCTGCTTTAGAAAGTCTCTTCCAGTCAAATTTCTCTCCTGGGTCACACTTTCGCAGAGGGGCAACATCACTATGGGCAATGACATGCCATGGCTTTATATCATGACGCTGAATTATTTCTTTACAAAGAGTGATTAGGCACTTCATTTGTGCTTCTGGAAAATCTTGATAGCCCCCCTCATATCCCTGATAGGCATGACCTTGATTAACCAGTTCTACACCAATAGAGAGACTATTAACATCTGCCTGCCCTTCAAATGAAGAAACGCCTGCATGCCAAGCCCTCTTACTTTCAGCAACAAGATTATAGAGTTTGCCCTTTTCATCAATCATATAATGCGCGCTTACTTCGGCATCTGCATCACACATTCTTTTTAAAGCCGCCTGCCCTGTTTCCATGCCTGTATAATGCAAAATTAAATATTTTATTTTTGCTTTTCGGTCATTAAAATTCGGCGATAAATATTTACTCATGAAAGCTGCTCTTTAGACATTTTAATTTTTAACCACCAATCCCGAAAAGCGATAAGCCCAAGACCGCCAAGGGTCACCCCAGAGCCGAATAAAAAACGCGGCGTAATTTCTTCGCCTAATAACATTACAGATGCAATCGTTGCAAATATGGGAATGGTAAGTAAAAACGGCGCGACCTGAGAGACATTATAATGTTTAAAAAGATAATTAATCCCGCCATAGCCCACAAGTGATGCAAAGACGGCTGTATAAAACACAAGCCCCCAGCCCTCTAAATCCATATTCATAATCTGCTCAATTTGCCCTGTTTCAAATATAAAGGTCATGGGCAGCAAAAAAGGAAGGGCGAACAATGCAGTCCATGCCTGCGTTGACCAAACACTCGCATCTTTAAGCTTTCTGTATAAAATAGAGCCAATCGAATAAAATATTACAGCAATAATAATAAAGCCAATTGCCTCTCTTTCAGCAATGATAACAGGATCAAAGGTAATAATCAAAACCCCACAAAATGAAATAATAATGCCGCTGCTGCGCCAATAGCTTAGTTTCTCCCCAAGGAAAAAATATGCCATAATAAGAGTGAAAGGCACATGAAGCTGGGTAATGACCGTAAGAGAGGCGATATGATCCGCCAGATTAATGCCCGTGATCGCAAAAATAAAATGAATTCCCCCAATGCAAATGCCCGCCTGAGCAATCTTCCACATGCTTCCTTTTACAAGCTTTAAAAAAGGCAGCAAAATAAGTAAAACAATGATAAAGCGCACCGCAATAAAAAGATACGGGTCTAGATGAGAGACACCCATCTTCATAACCACAAAATTAACGCCCCAAACAAGTGCGATAATAAAAGCTAAGATCATATGTTTTACTGGCATGTAGCATCCTTTAAATTTATAAATTTAAATTAAAGATACAAAAGACCTTATATTAAAGCCTTCGTCAAGCCCTAAAACCGTCTATTACAGCCCTTGTCAAGCCCTAAAGCCGTCTATTTCATAGCTCGGGATTTTTCGATTTGATCATAAGCCCCATTAATTGCAGCGAGTTTTGCCGTTGCAACATCAATAAATTCTTTCGGCACGCCCTGTGCAATAAGCTTGTCTGGATGATGTTCTTTAATTAATTTTCGGTACGCTGATTTTACTTCTTTATCACTCGCAGCTCTGTCTACCCCTATAATTCTATAAGGATCGGAAGCATCGCTGCCCATATGACGTTCTTTAATGCTCGCAAATTCATCTTTACTAAAGCCAAAAATAGAGGCTGTATTTTGCAAAAATCTAAGCTCCGCAGGATGCATTATGTGATCGGCAAGAGCGATGACAAATAAAACATCAAGAAGCTGAGCTAAAACAGCAACCTGCGAGCGAAACAGCTGCCCAAGCTGCTCTGCATAAGCTTCATATCCTGCGGTGTCTTGCTTAGCTTGATTAAAAATACGCCCCACATTTTTCATCTCCCCTTCGGGGACTCTAAAAGCTTTTTTAAAAGCTTCAACTTCATCACGCGTTACCGTGCCGTCCGCTTTCGCCATTTTCGCACTTAAAGCAATAACCCCAACCGTAAAAGTAATTTGCTCTGTCTTATCATTAATTTTTCCAGCAATATCACTGCCTTCCATAAATTTACTCGCAAAATGAGCAGCCACCGCCCCGATAAGAAGCCCAAGAGGACCGCCAAGTACTGCAACGCCTGCCACGCCGCCTAATAAAGATCGCCAAATTGACATTGTTATATATTTCCTTTTCGCCCTCTGTCATACATATAGAGCTAATTATATAGTCAATTATTATGAAAAGTCACCCTAATGTCGATAAAAGACCTAAATTCTGAGCTAAAATCCAGCGCCCACGCCCCCCTTTCAAAATTATTATTACCTCTTTTATCTATCGCCGCCGCTTTTGCAGCTCTTGCAACAGATATGATTATTCCAGGGCTTGGGCTTATTACATCCGAATTTGACGTGACAAATTCTAAAACGCAATTAATTATTGGCGGGTTTATCACAGGTTTTGGCGTGGGGCAGCTTTTCATGGGAAGCCTCTCTGACCGTTTTGGAAGGCGGTCTATCCTGCTTATTGGTATGGTCTTTTTTGCCCTCGCATCTATTCTTTGCGCTCTTGCCCAAGATATTAATATTATTATAGTATTTCGAATTCTTCAAGGAATCGCTGCATCTTCTGGCATGGTTGTCGCCCGCGCTATTATAAGAGACCTTTATTCTAAAAAAGAAATGGTAAAGGCTCTCGCTTCTATGCTTGCTATCGTATCCTTAATCCCGCTCATAGTGCCTTTTATCGGGGCATATTTTGCAGAATATATTCATTGGTCTTGGTCATTTTATTTCATGGCAGCTATTGCGGTAACATGTCTCATCTTCTGCTATAAAACCATTCCAGAAACACTGCCTGTTCATAAAAGATCTTCTATCCATCCTTTAAAAATTATAAAAAATTACAGGGATATTCTGCTTGATTCGCAAGCTTTTGGATATGGTTTTGCCCAATGCTGTTTTTTTGGCGGTATGTTTGTTAATATTTCAAATTCATCTTTTATCGTTATGGGTTTTCTTAAATATAGCCCCTTAGAATTTAGTCTTTATTTTTCCGTTATCACATCTGGACTCATTATAGGCGGTATATTATCCCGAATTTTAATCGATAAATATAATCTCTCTAAAGTTAAGTTTATTGGAATTTGGGTTATTTCCGCAGGGAGCATTTCCATAACAGCTCTTGCGCTTTTAGGTATCTTTCATATTTTAGCTCTGATGATCCCAATGGTTATTTACACGGCGGGCTATGGAATATTACAGCCCTGCTGCATGACAAAATCTATGGATAATTTCCCTCATATCGCAGGGACTGTTTCTGCCATTTTTGGGGCTATCCAATTTGGGCTTGCCGCTCTTATCGGAATAACGGTAACAAAATACCTCGGAGATACTAGTTTGAATTTCTCCCTATTTATATTAGGCTGTACAATAATGGGGATTTTCTCGCTTCAATATATCGGGGCTAAAAAAAAGTAAAGAGGATAAAACTATGAGAATTATAACATCAGTCATACTAACCGCAGGATTACTGGTCAGCCCTGCATATGCTTTTTCAAAAAAAGCAGAACCTCAAAAATGGGTTATTATTCATGCCGGAAGCCTTCTTAGCGATGCCCGAAAAGCAGCTCTTTTAGAAAGATCAATTGTCATTAAGGGCAAAAAAATCATATCCATTCGCAAAGGCTATATCACCGCATCAGATATAAAAGCAAAATCATTCACAAAAGGCAATCCTGTTAAAATTGTTAATCTGAAAACAAAATTTGTCATGGCAGGCATGATTGATAGCCATACTCATATCACGGGCGAGCTTAGCCCAAACAGAAGATTAAAATCCATTACCGAAACCGAGGCTGATAACGCTATAGAAGGCGTACGCTATGCAAGGCGCACGCTGCTTGCGGGATTTACAACGATCCGAAATGTTGGCGGACCTAGAAATGCTGTTAATGCTCTACGCAGGGGCATTAATAAAGGCTATATTATGGGACCTCGCATTTTAACCGCAGGGCTTACGATTTCTCCTCTTGGCGGACATGGCGATCAAAATGGCTATCACGATCAAATATTCTCAAAACCTCATAGCGGCATTTGCAACGGCGCAGATGATTGCAGGCGCGCGGTGCGTGACCAAATTAAATATGGCGCAGATGTGATTAAATATGTCGCAACAGGCGGGGTCTTAAGTAAAACAGCAACGGGAACAGGGCAACAATTTACAGATGCAGAGCAGCGTGCCATTGTCCAAACCGCTCATTCAATGGGGCGTAAAGTTGCCGCCCATGCCCATGGTAAAGGCGGTATTGAAGCCGCTCTTCGGGCGGGTGTTGATTCGATTGAACATGGCAGCTTTCTAGATAAAAAAACCACAAAGCTCTTTAAAAAAACGGGGGCGTATCTTGTCCCGACACTTCTTGCTGGAAAAACCGTTGTCGCTCTTGCCAACACGCCTGGATATTTTATCCCTGCTGTTGCCGCCAAAGCCCGCGCGGTTGGTCCTGTTATGACCCGTGCCTTTAATACCGCCTATAAAGGCGGCGTGAAAATTGCTTTTGGTACAGATAGCGGCGTGAGCGTCCACGGCACGAACGGCGAAGAATTAATTTTAATGGTAAATGCAGGCATGAGCGAGAAAGACGTTCTTATTTCTGCAACCATAAGTGCCGCCGATCTTATGGGGCTTAGCAAGGTTATTGGGACGATTGAAAAAGGAAAAGATGCGGATATTATCGCCTCTAACAAAGACCCTTTAAAAGATATGAAAACCTTGCTTAAGCCTTCATTTGTTATGGCAAGAGGAAGAATTGCTCATTAACCAGAATAATCTGCCCGAGCCGCCCTATTGCGCTGTCATTTTTACCAGCATAAGGTCGGGAAATGATGAAAATTCCTATGGCTTTATGGCAGAGGAAATGGAGAGACTTGCAGAAGCACAAGAAGGCTATCTAGGGATACAGAGCATAAGCGATGGACTGAAAAGCATTACAGTTTCCTATTGGAAAGATGAAAAATCTATTGCTCTATGGAAAAATAATAGCGAACATTTAACGGCTCAGGAAAAAGGACAGAGCCTTTGGTATGAGCATTATACTATCCAAATCGCTAAGGTTGAAAGAGCCTATGAATTTTAACCATATCCCTATTTCTCTGGCTTGATTTCAAAGGGCATGCGGCAAATATTATGCGCCCAGCTTTTCTTGATAAGATTTTTTTGGCTGCGGGCTTTTGCGGCATCTATTTTCCTGCCAAGCTCAATGCAGTCTATAATTTCTTTTGAAAGCATCGTTCCCCCTGTATCCTGACCGTAAGTATGTCTTAGAAAATATTTCTTATTAATGTCTGTTACCCCAGAGGCATATTCTTGGTGGGTGATGATTTCAATCATTCCTTTTGAGAATGCTTCCTCAAGACCTTCAGGAGTGGAAAGAAATTCATTTGGAGAGATATAATCTTCTGGAGAAGAAATTTTTTGGGCGAACATTACAAGACGTGGATATTGAACCTTCATTTCATTTTTTGCTTTATCGTAAAAATAACCGCCAATATAAACAGCCACAATGAATAAAAGAAAGCCAAGGACAAAAATCTTTGAATTTTTTGAAGAGCTGCCCGAAGGCATGCCAGCGTTAGTCTGTTTGTGGGTCATGAATTATCCATTTCTGATCTTAAAATAAAGGCTCTGCAACATGATATTACAGAGCCTTAAATTATAGAATATTTAAATGATTATTTCATTTATTATTTTTTCATTCTAATCTTTTTAATATAAGCCTCTGTAAGAGGTGTAAAATGAGCTTTACGTGCGATACAAAGATCAATAGATTCTAAGGTCTGGGCAAGAGCCCGCTCGCCGCCAGAAATATTTTTAGCTCTTTCTTTAAAGAATGCTGCCACATCATCTCTGCCCGCTTGATCGCAAAAACCACCGCCAGCTCGCGGTATCGCTGCTTGAGAGAATTCAGGAATACGGGTCTGAACAGCGGTAAGATTTGCTTTAAACCAGACCCAAAAATCAGGGCGATTTTTCTTTGTATAGGCCTGATTAAATAAAATACTGAACAGCTCATTATCCCGAATAACGTCCGTTAAAACCCATTTTTCACGAAGCTCTTTAGCGACCGCTTTATCCGTAGAGCCAGCAACAGCTCTAAGCAAATATCCTCTAACTGTACCATTTGTAGAGCTTTTAAATAATTTCATCAAATGACGTGTAAATTTAACGTCACTATCTTTAACCGCAACATTAAGAGCCGTACTCAGCAGATTACTATTAACTTTATCAGCATGGATTTTTCCATCTCTACCATAACCCACATAAGTATATGCTATTCTTTTAAGGTTTGCTCTAATTTTAGCATCATTCCCTGTCCCTGCCATAAAACGAAGCAGGTTTTTGCGCATTTTTGTTTCTGCTCTTTCATCTTTTTCATTAATTTCATCGTCAGCTGCCGACAATTTTACGGAATATAATTCAGCCATTTTAGCAGAATATAGCTCACGGCTCATTTTTGAAATAACAGCTTTATCTTCATCTGACATATCTTTTGCAATAGAGTAAAGATAGCTCAATGTACTCATAGGAGCAAGCGAGATAGACGGGTCTTTCGATGCAATCATCGAAGGGGCTACCTCCATCAAAGCATCAATTGAAAGCGTTCCTGCAGAAACTGCTGCGCCAAAACTATCATTGACAGACATCATGCTTTTTATGCTTAATTTATCTTGGTTTGCAAATAATGCTTTCCAGCCTGCACCGTCAAGAGCAAAGCGGTAATAGCCTGCTCCGTCCAAATTCGGCATCACATAAGACGCACAGCCTTTTTCGGGGAAAGTGATTGTTTCAGTTTCTTTTTGAAGTAATGAACATGTCTTATGTTTCATCCCGTCAATTTCATAACCAAAACATGCTGGCACTTTCCAAGTCTGGTTTTTATCGCCTTTTGATCCAAGCGGGAAATAACGAGACTGGCTAATCGTTATAGCTGTACGCTCGCCCTTGCATGATTTTTCGACATCTAAATAAGGAATTCCAGGCTGTTCTAAAAAGCTAAAAAATGCCGTTCGAATATCTTCCATAGAAGCTTTCGTGGATTTTTCCCCGATCGCTGTAATAAAATCATCAGCATCGGCATTTTTAAAAGCAAAACGCTTCATATAGTTTTGAATGCCTGCCCGAAAATCTTCTGGGCCCATGAATGTTTCAATCATCGCCAGAACGCCGCCGCCTTTAGAATAAGTAATGCCGTCAAAAGCTGATGTAATATCACCATTGCTTAAAATTGGCTGGCGAATTTGGCGTGTTGATACCAGAGAATCGCCGCCCATTGCGCCCATTGCACCCCGAAGAATGCCCTCACGGAATTTTTTCTCTGGCATAATATTATCCAGTGCAACCTGCCCCATCCATGTTGCGAAGGCTTCATTAAGCCAAATATCATTCCACCAATGAGGCGTTACATAATTGCCAAACCACTGATGAGCAAGCTCATGAGCATGCACGCCATAATAGCTTCTTTTTGCCCCCATTGATGAATTTTCATTGAGAAGCAGTAATTGCTCACGGTAGGTAATAGCGCCTGCATTTTCCATCGCTCCATAACTAAAATCAGGAAGTGCAAGAATATCTAATTTTGCATATGGATAAGGAATTTGAAAATATTTTTCCAAAGAATTTACAACCTTGGCAGTATTTTCAAGTGCAAATTTCAAGCCCTTACCCTTGCCCTTTGTTGCAATGCCCCGAAGAGGAATAGGTCTGCTGCGCACGTCCGTTGCTGCAATATCTTTCCATTCAACCACATCGAAATCACCCACTGCAAAAGCGAGAAGATAAGTTGGCAGCGGCTTTGTCGTTGCAAAAGTTACTTTTTTAAGACCGCCTTCTAGTTTCTCAACTTTAGCTTCTGGCGTATTTGCAATAACCACAAGCTCTTGCTTGGTGGTGACAGAAACATCAAAAGGCACTTTAAACCCTGGTTCATCAAATGATGGAAAAACAAGGCGGGCGGAGATAGCTTCCATTTGAGAAAAAACATAATTCACGTCTTTTTCCCGAACAATATAAAGCCCCTCTAGAGATTCGTTAAAAGGAGCTTTGTAAGAAATATGTAATTTTACTTTACCTCGCTTAATTTTCTGTGGGAACGTAATTTTAACAATGCCCGTATCATCAACAGTCTTATATTTCCCTGTCATCAAAGATCCATCTGCCAGATAAATTTCAGCCGTAGAAACATCTAAAAGCTTCCCGTGCATATAGATAAAATCAGTTTCCCTTTTTATATCAAGATCAATGATAACATCACCAGAAAAGCTCTTTTCTGCTGGAATGATGGTAAGATCAATTTTATAATGGCTCGGTGAAACCAGTTTTGACAAACGACCTTTTGGAATTTCTGCTGAATAAACCTCAGGGGTTTTATCTTTTACAGATGAGCCGTTATCCTCGCCAGAAACCTCGACAGAACATGACATCAATGATGCCGCCACTACGATACTGGATAATAGGGGTAGAATTTTCATTATTTTCCTCTTTTACTTTTATCTTACACTTCGGCTACTGCACCATAAAGCGCAGTTCACTCCTCTTTCCAATAGTTTACAGCAAAAAAAATAAAAAACAATCCTTCTAGAAGCCTATAATTTCTTTTGTCTTTTTCAAATGTAACCTACTTTAACTGGTAAGATACTCTTTACATTGTTATAATCTTATTTCAGTATTTATAGGATTGAAACAAATGATCAAAAAAGCCTTGATTATTACAGGACAAGAAACACAAACGGACAGCAGCCTTGCCCGTAGCCTCCTTAAATCTGGGGGTCTTAGCCTCCTTTCACGGCAATTAATTTTGTTGAAAGAGGCAGGTATTTCAGAAATTCATATCATATGTGATTGGTATAGTGATGAAATTGAAAAAGAAGTTAATTCCTGCACTGAAAAACCAGCCCTAACAATAATACACCGCAGTAAAGAAGCGAGCATAAAGATAAAAAGTGAGCTTCAATCTGACGCTTTAAAAGAAGAGAGCTGGCTTATCATTGAAGAAGGCGTTCTGATAGATGAAAGAATTTTAGATCATCTGCTGAAAGCGCCTGAACCCTTTATAATCGCCGCATTATCCCCAACGACTTTTCATTCAGCAGCAACGCCTCTTGGAACTGTCATTGATTACAAAGACAAGCAAGTTATTTTTGCATCTGCCGCAAAAATCCCTGCCTCAATTTTGCTAGGTCATTTAAAAGACCTTATCCAGCTTGATAAATTTGCAGATGTTATTAATAAATTTTCTAAAACAAATGATGTGCATTTTTTTGATATCGCTTCTATTGCTTCCTTTAACAAAAAACTTAATAAAGAAATCCCTGTAATTTGGCTTCCTCTTTGTAAAAAAAGTGACTGTTCTCATGGCACAGCTATCCTTATCAGCAACGCCCAAGAAATGAACTTAGAATGGTCTGTATGGTATCTTTACCGCCTGATTCAAAATTATATGTGCAAGAATCTTTGTAATTTTCCTTATTCTTTCTTTTTAATCCCTTTTGTTAAAATTCTTCTTGGGGTGGGCGTAATTTATCTCTTTTCTATAGGACAAAATGCTGCCGCTCTTATAAGCGCAGTCTTTACCGGTATCTTAGAAGGACTGCATGATAAAATAACAAAAGTAACCCTCAGACCAAAATCATTAAAAAAATTCCTTTTCTTCTGGAATAAATTACTGCCCTGTCTTTGGTATTTCGGCATGGCATATGCCCTATCAGGCAGTCTGATTATTTCAGAAGGCATTTTGAATATTGCCCCCTATATCATCACAGCATGTTTTACATTATTTCGCCTAGCAGACGTTATTCAATGCGAATTTTTTCGCCGCCTTTCGGCAAAAGAAATCCATAGCATGTCTTCTTTTGATAAAAAAACTCGCCGCTGGGGAGGCTATAAAAACAACATTTTAATGCTGCTTTTTCTTTTGCTTATTGTGGGTCTATGGGACTGGAGTCTTCTTGCGATAACAATATATTCCACCGTTACATTTTTCATTAATCAAATTAGAATTATCGGGCATATTAAAACTATACTGGAAGAAAATAACGAGATTTTCGTAAATAATTTCAAAAAAACAAAGATACTTTAAATTATGACAAATAAAACGCCGAGCACAGCCGTAAAGATACCTAAAAAATCTATGGCAGAAATTTTACGCACAGCTCAAATCGAAGAAATCAGCAATACCCATTTAATTCACCCCATGAGCAGTTTTCTCGTTCCTCATTTTGCTCGTCTAAAAATCACGCCGAACATGGTTTCTTTTGCTGGCTTATTCTGCGGACTACTTGCATCCTTCGCCTATTATCATTATCAAAATATAGCTTTTGCCATTTTAGGCTTTCTTTTAATGTTCATTTGGCATGTTTTAGACGGGGCAGATGGACAATTAGCAAGGCTTACCAACAGCCAGTCCGAATTTGGTAAAATTATTGATGGTATCTGTGATTATGTTACGTTTATTTCGGTCTATATTGCCCTTGGTCTTAGCATTTCTATTTCTGAGGGGAGCGGAATTTGGTTTATTGTAATCTTTGCAGGCGCATGCCACGCCTTCCAAGCAGGGGCTTATGAAGTGCAGCGTCAAGAATTTGATTATTGGGGCATGGGTAAAAAATCTGCCAAACTTCCTGATATAGAGCATTTGAAAATCTCTTTAAAAGATATGAAGGGTCTAAAAAAAGTCCTGACCATGATCAATATCGGTTATACATCAATGCAATATAAAGCTTCTGGAATCGATCTTGATTTTCGAGCAGAAATAGATGCAGCTTTAAAGACTGACCCTAAAATACAAAAGAAAATTCGGGCAAGTTATATAAAATATTTTGCTCCTTCTGTAAAAGCATGGGGTCTGATGAATGCTAATTATCGAACTTTTGCGATTTTTATTGCTTGCGTCATAAAGCAGCCTATTTTATATTTTATCTTAGAGATAACAAATTATTATAAAATATTACTAAAATTACATTTATTTGAGTAGTTTTATTGTAAATGGAGTAGTTTTAGTGTAAAAGTTTTATTGTAAAACCTTTAAANTGTCTGAAGTAAACTTTAAATATAGTTATTTTA
>JADGEY010000612.1 GCA_016744185.1 Emcibacteraceae bacterium
CACACACACACAAGACACACTAACGATTTAGCCTTCTTGAATGTATAGACCAGGGTAGAAGAAGACCTCGCCGCATGCTCGTTGTCCACTGTCCAGGTGTACAGTATGACGTTGTTGGCCGAGTGGCTAGGCAACACTAGTGCGGTGAGGCTGTAAGGCAAGCCGGTGATGAAGGCCACGGGTCCCAGACATGCGGGGGCCGTGGTGGAGGGTGTAGTTTTGACACTTTGTGATGTGTACGTCTGACGAGGAGGAGAGAGGAGAGGGGAGAGAGTAGAGAGAGGGGAGAGGTTAGAGAGATTGCAAAGTGTAGAGTAGAGGATAGTAGATTCAATTATTTTGAATTAAAATTTGCTTTAAGCATCATAATATAAAACTTTTAACATAGGGTATATATATATATATATGTGGAAGTATGCATGGTTTTTCTATAGTATAAACTGTATCAATAATGAATATTTAAATGATAGATATATATATTCGACCATAGTGTTATGAACAATAAAGAACAAAAGAGAATGGAGAGAATAGATTTAAATAAAACGTTTAAAT
>JADGEY010000613.1 GCA_016744185.1 Emcibacteraceae bacterium
GTTTAATAATAATGTGTTGTGTTAATATAATAATAATTTTGTAATAACAGATACATGGGTACACTAAAGCATTTTTCGAGCAAGAAATCCAATCTATTTTAACCAATATGGGAATGATGGAATTCGCAAATAGTAAAATGAAAAAAATATCATCTAGTAATAGGAGAAAAGTGGCTTTTATAATTATTATTTATACCAGATGTGACGTTTGTTTTTATCCTATATATAATTCATTAAATATAGTAATTAATTCCATCAAACAATACAGGTAATTCCATTTATGAATTTGATTGCATAATTTCTTAAATCTTTGTTTTTGTTTATGTTCATTAACTTCCCCTATTGTTGCTTCCCCCTATTGTTGATAATGATGATAATAATGATTACAATGATAATGATGATGATGATGATGTTGATGATGACGATGATGATGATGATGATGATGATGATGATGATGATGATAATGATAATAATAATGATAATAATAATGATTACAATGATAATGATGATGATGATGATGTTGATAGCAATAATAATGATAATGATGAATATGACAATAACTATAATGT
>JADGEY010000614.1 GCA_016744185.1 Emcibacteraceae bacterium
GTCTTAGATCTCTAGTTTTGTCTTAAACCACTTTCTTAAAGCTAGTTTTGTTATAGATCACTGCCTTAGATCACTATAGATCGCTAGTTCTATCTTAGATTGCTAGTTCTGACTTAGACCACATGTTTTATCTTATAATGCTAATTTTATCTAAGATCACTTAATCTCTCTTAATTTCCATTTCTCTCTTAGATATATGGTTTTCTATTATATTCCATTAAGCCCCACCTCCCCATAACTAAGCCCCAGCCCTCTCCTCACTATGCCCTACGCTCCCCACTAAGTCCCCCACTTTCTACCCACTTAGCCCACAACCCCCCACTAAGCCCCACCTCTTTATCCAGGTGCTCACCATGTGCCCCGAAGATGAAACCACAATAATATCATCAATCCAACACCGTCTGAATGGCCTAGGTGACATCGATATTCACTCGGATTCTGACATTCCAAACTTCAAAGACCTTCGACTTGATTGGTTTAGATTCCAGGTTAGCTGGGTGTGTGTGTGTGTGTGTGTGTGTGTGTGTGTGTGTGTGTGTGTGTGTGTGTGTGTGTGTGTGTGTGTGTG
>JADGEY010000615.1 GCA_016744185.1 Emcibacteraceae bacterium
ATCTTGGAGTCTACGAGTTTGGTGATGGCCGCGGACAGCATCTGTAGCCCTTGGTTCAAGACGCGAGAGTGTTCTCGGTTGCCGTCGCGAATCTGCTGCAAGGTATTGGTGATGTCGCGGTGGTGACGTTGTTGTTGTTTCATCAGCTGTTGTTGTTGTTGTTGTTGTTGTTGATGGTGTTGATGTTGGGAAGTTGCGATGTTAGAGTGGTGGTTGTTGGCGGAGTGGTTACTATTGCTGGTGTTGTTGTTGTTTGAGGAGTGGGGTTTCAGCGACTGCGAGTTGTTGATGTAGCTGAGTTTACGCGGCATTTGACCCGCGTTTACGTCTGTGTGTGTGTGTAGGTGTGTGAATGCGGGTGTAGGTGTGTGTATGTAGGTGTGTGTGTGTGTGTGTGTGTGTGTGTGTGTGTGTTAAGGTGTGTGTATGTAGGTGTGTGTGTGTGTGTGTATGCGGGTGTGTAGGTGTGTGTATGCGGGTGTGTAGAGTATAGAAATCAGTATATATATATATATATATATTTTTTTATAAGAATATATATAAAAGATGTGTATATAGACTAAAGTGG
>JADGEY010000616.1 GCA_016744185.1 Emcibacteraceae bacterium
AACCTATATAGGCCACACCCCCTTCTCAATATAAGCCACACCCTCGAGTTTCACTGGTAGTGCTACAGACTTGTCTCTATAAATTGACGTGCAATTAGGCATGCACTCTTTTCGAGATATGCCACCACCCTTCTATATTTAGGCCACGCCCCTTTCTTAATATAAGCCACACCCCCATTTCTCTATATAAACCATTATCACATATTTTATTCTCAATATGCCCTGTAGCTATCCTGAAAATTCTGCATTCTTCCTTGTATAATTTGATGCCCAATTAGCCACTCCCCTTCCTTCTATTCTCGATATAAGCCACACCTCCATTTCTAGATATAAGCCACGCCTACATTTCTAGATATTAGCCACACCCCCTTTTCATATGCCTCTCTAACTCACCCTACAGGCAGCGGAAGATATTTCTACAGCATGATTGACAAGCTGTTCACTGGACAAATGCGATCTGATGTGATCTGTGTGATTTGTGGGTAAGTTCTATGTGTGTGTGTGTGTGTGTGTGTGTGTGTGTGTGTGTGTGTGTGTGTGTGTGTGTGTGTGTGTGTGTGTGTGTGT
>JADGEY010000617.1 GCA_016744185.1 Emcibacteraceae bacterium
GATTCATTGATAACATGATGTTGGACATGGCAAACTATACGCTCACAGAGATACGGCCGTACATCGAGCATCAGTCTTGCCGGTACGAGAAACTCAAGTTCATTGAATATTTGAAAGTGTTACAGGATGAAGCCTTAAACGGTAAGTATTTGTGTCTGTCTGTCTTGGTTTGCTTGTTTGTGTGTCTGTGTGTTTGTCTGTGTGTATGTTTGTATGTGTTTGTGTCTGTGTGTCTGTCTGTGTTTGTTTGCTTGTGTGTGTCTGTGTGTTTGTATGTGTTTGTGTCTGTAGGTTTGTATGTGTTTGTGTCAGTGTATATTTGTGTATGTTTGTGTGTGTTTGTGTCAGTGTATATTTGTGTATGTTTGTGTGTTTGTGTATGTGTGTATGTTTGTGTGTGTATTTGTATGTTTGCTTGTGTGTTTGTTTATTTGTTTCTGTTCATTTTTTATCTATTTTTCTAATGTCTGCTTCTTGCTGACCTGGCTGATCAAATACCACAGACACCACACACACACACACACACACACACACACACACACACACACACACACACACACACACAC
>JADGEY010000618.1 GCA_016744185.1 Emcibacteraceae bacterium
GTATGTATGTGTGTGTGTGTGTGTGTGTGTATGTGTGTGTGTGTGTGTGTGTGTGTGTGTGTGTGTGTGTGTGTGTGTGTGTGTGTGTGTGTGTGTGTGTGTGTGTGTGTGTGTGTGTGTGTGTGTGTGTGTGTGTGTGTGTGTGTGTGTGTGTGTGTGTGTGTGTGTGTAACATTGCTATGTGTATACATTTAAATAATGATATTCTTCATATATTTATTTTATAAAGAGTATGTTTGAAATTTATTAATATATATTTACTAATATATTTTCCTTTAGATATGTTTAAAAACTAGAAAATTGCAATATTATTTAATAACAAATACGGTTGATAGTAGTGCTAGCTTGATACATACAATAACACTATATTTATTTGGAATAGATCTTAAATTATCTTTTCAAGCTTTACGCCATCTTTACAAACCTTTTGACTTTTATTAATCTTTACTGACCTTTATCGATCGCTATTGACCTTTACTGACATTTGCTGACCTCTTTACCTTTGCTATTAGACGGCATTGAATCTCTGTTGAAACTGTTGAAGAGTGACAACGACAACGCCCG
>JADGEY010000061.1 GCA_016744185.1 Emcibacteraceae bacterium
GCAATAATATTAGCAATTCTATCGAGATTATATCATGTGTTATTTGTTTATCTTAAAATAATTGAAATATTCAACTTACTGCATATAAAGCTATAATTGATAATATAATTGATATTTATTAAATTTGCATTGATTTTAAAGTAAAAATTACATAGAAATGATATATTTTCTATTATATACAAAATGTACACATATAATTGTAATCGTAAACTAATTAACTTATTAATTATATAACTTAATATTTTAAGTAAGGGAGAAAATTTTGGAAATTAGGCAGCTTAATACTATTAAGTCTGGACAAGTTCAGTTGTTGAATAACTCATCTGATTTTTATAATTTTTTTCTTTATACTATATTATTGGCCACAAAATGTGGCTTTAACTTTATTAACTCAAGAAAAGCTGTAGGAAGACGTATGAATAAGCATCGAGTAAGAACTGTTGTTCTCTCTGCCGTTGTCGCAGGATCATTGTTGATTGGCGCAAATGCGGGTGCTGCTGATTTAAAAGACATTCTTAAAGAGGGTGTCAAGGCAAATAAATTAGCGCAACAATCACAACAAAGAATTAACGCAAATATTGACAAAACTTTTGATATTGTAGCTGACTATACAGCTGTTTTAAAAACAGTTGAAGGTTTGCAAATTTATAATGAGCGACTAAGACGGCAAATCAAGCAGCAAGAAGATAATATGGCTGAGATTAGAAAGTCTATTAGAGGCGTGACAGTCGTTAAACGTCAAATCGCTCCTTTAATGAAAGAGATGGTCTATACTCTTGAAATTTTCATTAATAAAGATATTCCTTTTAAATTAGAAGAACGTCTTGCGGGAATCGAAAGATTAAAAGATATGATGGATGATCCAAAAGTGGATGATTCAGAAAAATTCCGGAGTGTTTTTGAGCTTTATCAGATTGAAAGTGATTATGGACGGGCAATGCATCCCTATACGGACGTTGTTAATGTAAACGGCACAAGCCGTGAAGTTGACGTTCTTATGATTGGGCGTGTAGCGCTTCTTTATCAAACGCGTGATGGTTTAATTTCGGGTGCTTGGGATCATGAGGCTAGCGAATGGAAAATCGTTGACGCAGCTGAATATCGTAAGTCTATTAATATGGCATTGCGGGTTGCTTTAAAACAAGCGGCAGCGGATTCAATCCTTAAATTACCATTATCAGCACCGGAGAAAGCAAAATGAGAAAAATGATGATATCTGCTGCTATTGCATTTGCAATGAGCGTGTTTTCTTTTTCCGCTCAGGCGCAAACAGAAGCAAAAAATCTAGATGAACTTCTAGATATGGTAAAAAAGCATACGATTAGCGAAACAGCGGAATTTAAAAAACGTGAAGCCGCTTTTCGGGCGAATAAAGCGACTCAAGCAAGAACGTTAAGATCTGCAAAGAATGCGCAAGCTAGAGAAGATAGAATCTCAACAACGCTTGAAGCAAAATTTAAGGTGAATGAGGTCTCAACGGCCAAACTTTCTGATGAATTTACAAGAGAACTTGGATCGTTAAAAGAAGTTTTCGGCGTTCTTCAACAAGTTACGGGTGACCAGATTGCTGTTTTTAATGATTCCATTATTTCAGCTCAGTTCCCTGATCGTGAAAAATTCCTTCGGGCCTTTGCGAAAAAGACAAGTTCATCAACAACTCTTCCTTCTATTGATGAAATGCGTCAGCTTTGGTTTGAAGTGCAGCGTGAAATGACCCAGCAGGGTAAAATTGTTAATTTTACGGCGAAAGTTCAAAAGCCAGACGGTGAAACAGTCGAAGAATCTGTATTGCGCGTAGGGACATTTAACTTAACAGCAGGCGACAGATACCTTGAATGGCGACCAAAAGCAAACCGCATTTCAGAACTTGTTCGTCAGCCAAAATCTCGTCATACTGAATCGGCGGCAGATCTGCAAAATTTACAAAGCGGTTTTGGTCCTTTTTCTATTGATCCATCACGGGGTACAATTCTTTCACTCTTGATTAAAGCGCCTTCTTTTGAAGAACGCATTGCTCAAGGTAAAGAAATTGGTTATTTGATTTTAATCATTGGTGCGTTAGGTCTTTTGCTTGTTCTTGAACGGGCGATTACGCTTTCTTCTATCAAGAGAAAAGTTACTAAACAAATTCGTAGTGATGAGATTAGTGACAAAAATCCATTAGGACGTGTTCTTAAGGTATATCATGATAACCCAACAGTTGATTATGAAACGCTGGAACTTAAACTTGATGAAGCCATCATGAAAGAATCTCCTGCGCTTGAACGTTTCCTTACAATGATTAAGCTTATTGCTGCTATTGCCCCTCTTATGGGTCTTCTTGGAACGGTGACAGGTATGATTATGACCTTCCAAGCAATGACCTTATTCGGTACGGGTGATCCTCAGCTTATGGCTGGCGGTATTTCTGCGGCTCTTATGACAACAGTGCTTGGTATTGTTGTTGCGCTTCCGATGTTGTTCCTACATTCCGTAGTGGCAGGGTGGAGCGGACGCATCACCCATATCATTGAAGAGCAAGCAGCAGGTATTATCGCTGTTCACGCTGAAGAAACACATAAAGGAGCATAGATAATGTTGGCAGTCTTAGACGCATTTGAACAGGTTCGTGACTTCCTTGAAAAAGGCGGACCGGTTCTCGTTGCTCTTTTATTCGTCATCTTTTTGCTCTGGGCTTTAATTCTTGAACGTATGATTTATTTCAAAACGGGACATAAGAAGCAAGTGAATGAAGTTATGGCAACTTGGGAAGCGCGCGGTGAGCGCACTTCTTGGGAAGCCCATAAAATTCGCGAAGCCATGATCAGTCAGGTTACCCTTGATCTAAGCAGCTCATTGGGACTAATTAAAACATTAGTTGCCGTGACCCCTTTATTGGGTCTGCTTGGAACAGTTTGGGGCATGATTGAAGTGTTCGATGTAATGTCAGCTTTAGGGGCTGCGAACGTTAAGGCCATGGCGGCCGGCGTATCGAAAGCCACAATCCCGACAATGGCAGGAATGGTTGGTGCGCTTTCAGGCGTATTTGCCTCCGCCTACCTTGATGCTCGGGCTTACAGAGAAGCTGAATTGGTCGAAGATCATTTAACAATGGATCATTAAGAGAAGTAATATGAGAAAACGTAAAAATAAAGTAGCAGATGACGCAGAAATTGATATGACACCGATGCTTGATATCGTGTTTATCATGCTCATCTTCTTCATCGTTACCGCCTCCTTTTTAAAAGAAGCTGGTATTGATGTAAATAGACCAGAATCGACAACACAATCAAAAGCTGAAAATGCAAGTATTTTGATTGCCGTGAGTGAGAATAATGAAATTTGGGTGGATAAACGGCGCATTGATATTCGGGCTGTTCGGGCAAATATCGAAAGATTGCGCGCCGAAAATCCAGAAGGTGCAGTTGTTCTTCAAGCGGATAAAAATTCAAAATCTGGTGTGGTTCTAGAAGTGTTAGATTCCATTAGGTCAGCAGGCGTTTTTGACGCTGTTGTATCAACGAGAGAGAAATAATGATAGCAAGATTATTTATATCAGTATTTCTTGCAGCTATTGTAACTTTTTCTCTTTTCTGGGGAATGCAGGCTCTTATCTATATGGATAAAATGGAAAAGCCTGAAAAGGAAAAGAGACAAAAAGTACAGCTCGGAGAAATACGTAAAGCAACGGAAGCGGAACAAAAAGTCCGCAAACCCGATAAACCAAAAGAACAAGAAGCCCCACCAGAAGCCGCTCCTCCTGAAATGGATAATGCAGATAATAATGCCATTTCTCTTGCGCCTGTAACCGCAACGGTTGATACAGGGCTTAAGATGGGAAAAGGCAGTGGTTTTTCAATGTCTGATGGTGATTTTTTACCAATGGTACGCCCTGCTCCTGTCTATCCAAGGCGTGCTGCTGAACGGGAACTTGAGGGATATGTGATTCTTGACTTTACAGTCAATAAGCTTGGTAGAACTGAAGATATTGTGGTGATTGAATCAACACATAAAGTTTTTGAGAAAGCCGCAGTTAAGGCAACGTCAAAATACCGTTACAAACCAAAGGTTATAGACGGTGATCCCCAAGATGTTCATCATGTTCAAACTTTAGTTAGATTTAACATGGATAAAAAGCGATAGGATAGAGTTAATATGAAAAAAATATTAAACATTACTAAAAATCTGGTTTCAGCAGGGGTGTTTTTAAGCTTTTTTGTAACAACATCACTTGTCATGATGGCAAGTGGTGCAGAGGCACAAACAAAAAAAGAAGACCGTAAATATGCGAATGTTAAAACTAAAAGAGTAAAGCCTCTCCCTGCTAAGCTGAATAAAGATTTTGGCAAGATGGCTAAATGTATGGAGCAAGAACCAGCAGATACAAATTGCGTTTTAGAATATCTTAATAAATGGAAAGCTAAGGGGGATAGTGTTCCTGCGCATGCCCGTGTAAAAATCCATAATTATTTTGGTTATATTTATTCAACTCTTGGTGATTATCCAAAAGCAATTATTGCTTATGAAGATCTTTTGGCAACGCCAGAGGTTGATAGACCGAGTGAAGATGCTGCTTTAATGACGCTTTCTCAGCTTTATTTGCAAAAAGGGCTTTTTACAAAAACAATTAAATATATGAAACGATGGATTTCTCATCAAGATGAGCCGACAATTACATCAATGATGATTGTCGCTAAGGCTTATTTTTCTATTGCTAATGATAGTGAGGATAATAGGGTTAGAACTAAAAACTTTAAGTTAGCACTGCCTTATTTTATGGATTCTATTGCTCTTGCAAAAGCAAAAGGAAAACCAGCCGTTGAAGCACGTCATTCGTTATTAAGAGTGATTTATTATGAGCTTAAGGATTATAATAAAGTTAAATCTACTCTTAAATATTTAGTAACAAATTGGCCTAAAAAAGCTTACTTTATGGAACTTGCTAATGCAAATTACGTGTTATCAGGGAAAAATAATATTAGTAAATCTCAGGTAAGTTTACTAGAAAAGCAACAAATGCTTTATTTTGAGATGGCTTATATTCAAGGAATGTTGAAAACTCAAGGTGATTATACAACTATGGCACAATTATATCAGTATCATGGAACACCTTCTTCAGCTTCAAAATTGTTAAAAAAAGCGATTCAGGATAAAAAAATTGATTCTGTACAAAAAAATTATGAAAGCTTAGCGCAGTCTTATATTGCTGGAGGTGATTATAAAAAAGCATTAAGATCTTTAAAAAAAGCGGCGGACCTTGCAAAGACAAGTAAGCTTTATGCAAGATATGCTTATATTTGTTATCAGGTTTATGATTATAAATGCTCTGCGGATTACTTTAAACGGGCTCTTGATAAGAAGGACTTATCTAAAAAACGCTTAAGTTCTATTTATATGTCAAAAGGAATTTCTGAGGTAAATTTACGCCGTTACAAAACGGCAAAGCTATCTTTTAAGTCAGCGATGGATGTAAATAAAAAATCACGTAAGATCGCAAAATCATGGCTTAAAAGAGCTGATTATGAAGCTTTAAGATATGAAGAAGTTAAAAAATATCTTCACAAAAAGTAATCTATCTTAATGTTAAAAAAAGGCGGTGTTTACACCGCCTTTTTTATATATAGTAAGTTTTTTAATCTAAAATAAGAAAAATTATGTTTAATTTTTAATAGTTATTACTATATAATTCAAAATATTGTTTTTTTAAGATCAAGCTTAGGTATAAAATGAATTTATTTTCTCATATTGCGATCATTATAACATATGGTATTCTTGCCGTTTTTTTTGCTCTGCTTGCAAATGAGTATTTGGATATGTTTGGCTCTGAAATTGGCATTATTGTCGGTTTTTTCTCTTTTTTATTACTGCTACAATGTCATTCAATTTATTTTTGGCGTTTTGGAAAACAGGAGATGGAGCATAGATTATTATCTCTGCATCAAGATTATCAAACAGCCTTAGATCAGTTGGATCAGAGCCAAATTGATATTCAAGGAATTCAGAAAATAGCTCATAATTCAGATTTAGGCAAAACTTCTGAAGTTGTTGCTGAGATGAAAGTTTTACAAACATTGCTGAGCCAAGTTGTTTTAAGGTCTAGAAAAACAATAACGGGTCAGGGGCAAATATTGCATTCTAAAGGCGCACCCTTAAAGGCCGGAGCAGAGCAGTCTATTACGCAAGAGGTTGTTCATTCGGATAAAGAAGTACTTAATATTATCCATCATGCTTTAGAAGATAATAGCATTGATCTATATTTACAGCCCATCGTTACATTGCCCTCTCGTAAAGTGTCATTTTATGAAGCCTATTCAAGGGTGCGTGATGAAGAGGATAATATTATTTACCCCTCCCGTTATTTAAAATTAGCGGAGGAGTCAGGGCTTGTTGGGACGTTAGATAATTTACTTCTTTTTAGATGTATTCAAATCATAAGGGGGCTTGGACCACGCCGTCCTGATATTAAGGTTTTTTGTAATATTTCTGCAGTTTCGATGAATGATATAGAGTTTTTCCCGCAGTTTGTAGGGTTTATGTTAGATAATTCGGACCTTTCTGATCGGCTTGTGTTTGAATTTGCACAGCAAGATGTTAATAGGCATAGCAATAATATTTGGAAAAGCCTTCAAGAACTGGGGGAGCATGGATTTCGTTTTTCAATGGATAATGTAGAAGAGATGGATTTTGATCTTTCGCATTTATCGATTAATTATTTTAGATATTTGAAATTAGATGCGAAATATTTTTTGGGTGACCATATGGATATTCATCCTGCTGATATAAAAGAAAATTTTAACCGCTATGATATTGATTTGATTGTTGAGAAAATAGAAACAGACCAAATGGTTGTTGAAGTTTTAGAGCATGATGTGGATTATGGGCAGGGGTATCTTTTCGGAGAACCAAAAATCTCAACTCAAACTGAAATTGGTGGTTGAAATTGAAAAATCTCTTTAGATTCATTTTTTAAATTTACGTTTATTTTTGAATTTGAAGATATTTTTTTCAGTTGAAAATATCTAAATAGGGATGGTATAAGGAACGTTGCGTGAGTCGTACTTCATCTCTTTTAGGGAATGAGAGATGGCTTCTTTTTTTGACTATAAAAGCGGCTCTAATTATGCGTGAACCGAATAAAACTGCTCTTTTACCAGAAGGCCTGCATGATAGTTTATGGGGCGAAGCAGAATTTGAAAATATTATATCTCAAAAGCTGCTTTCATGTTTCTCATCTTATGGATTTCAGCAAGTCCGCCCGCCATTGGTTGAATTTGAAGAGAGCTTGCTTGCAGGGACAGCTGAAAAACAATCTTTGAATATGTTTAGAATTATGGATCCTGTGTCACAGCGTATGATGGCGCTGCGCAGTGATATGACGGGGCAAATTACCCGCATTGCGAGGACAAGGCTGGGAAATGAGCCACGTCCGCTTCGCATTAGCTATTTGGGTGATGTGCTTCGGGTTAAAGGCTCTCAGCTGCGTCCAGAAAGACAATTTACGCAGGCAGGCGTTGAGCTTATTGGATCGGATAGTCCGCAGGCTTATATCGAAATTATTCTTTTGGCGAGAGATGCGCTTGAACAGTCTGGCGTTTTGGGGCTTTGTGCCGATTTAATCTACCCTCAATTTGTTCCTATTTTATGTGATGAGCTGGGCATAGACAAAGATCAATCAAAATTAATTCGCAGTGCCTTGAACGCAAAAGACATTGGCGAGCTTTCAAATATTGAGGGTGAAATAGGGGGTATTGCACGCAAATTATTAACAGCGTCGGGTGATGCTGTGAAGTCATTAGAAGAGCTGAGAAAGCTTAACCTTCCTGCTCGGGCGGCGGAGATGCTTGCGGAAATTGAAAAACTCATTCATACACTTAAAATCAACGCTCCAGAGTTAAATATTACGATTGACCTTGGTGAATATAAAGATTTTGAATATCATACAGGGATTGCATTTACTCTCTTTGCTCTTAATGTGAGGGGCGAGCTTGGACGGGGCGGCAGATATAAGGTTAATGCGGATAGCGCAGAGGGGGCAGAAAGTGCAACAGGCTTTTCTCTTTATCTTGATAGCTTAATGCGGGCGTTGCCAGAATTACGGACTGTGAAAAGAATTTTTATTCCGTTTGAATTTAAGGATATGAGCGAAATTGCAACATTGCGGGCGCAGGGATACCGCACCATTAGCAGTTTAGAAAAAGAAAAAAACATCAATAGTGAAGCGATCAGGCTTGGCTGTGAATTTATTTGGCTTGACGGTCATATTACTGAAGTAAAAGGATTATTATAGTGGCAAATGTTGTCGTAGTAGGCTCACAGTGGGGAGATGAGGGCAAGGGTAAGATTGTTGATTGGCTTTGCGAGCGAGCTGATGTGGTTGTTCGTTTTCAGGGCGGTCATAATGCAGGTCATACTTTAGTAATCGAAGGCAAGGTCTATAAATTAAATCTTCTGCCTTCTGGTCTTGTTCGGGGGGGTAAATTATCCGTGATTGGTAATGGCGTTGTGGTTGATCCTTGGTCAATGGTTAATGAGATTGAGAAATTATCAGAGCAGGGCGTTGCGATTAATCCAGAGACTTTGCTGCTTTCTGAAAATTGTACGTTAATTTTACCCTTTCATAGCAAGCTTGATGCGATTAGAGAAGATGCAGCACAGGCTGAAAAGAAGGCTGGTCCTGTTATTGGAACAACAAGGCGGGGCATTGGTCCTGCTTATGAAGATAAAGTGGCAAGGCGTGCGGTGCGGGTTTGTGATCTTACATCCCGTACGTCTATTGAAGAGCGGGTTGATGTTGCACTAGCGCATCATAATCCTCTGCGTAAAGGTCTTGGCTTTGACCCCATTAACCGTGAAGAATTAATCCAGCAGCTTGTCAGCGTCGGTAAAAAAATCCTGCCCTTTGTCGGCGCAAGCTGGAGAATATTAGAGCAAGCACAGAAAGAAAATAAACGGATATTATTTGAGGGTGCGCAAGGAACAATGCTTGACGTGGATCATGGAACGTACCCTTTTGTGACATCTTCAAATACAGCCGCATCACAGGCCGCCGCAGGAACGGGGGTTGGTGCGCGGTCGCTTGGCTTTATTCTGGGGATTACAAAAGCATATACGACGCGGGTAGGATCGGGTCCTTTTCCCACAGAGCTTGAATGTCAGATCGGCAAAGGTCTTGCGGCAAGAGGTCATGAAAAAGGCACAGTTACAGGGCGTGATCGCCGCTGTGGCTGGTTTGATGCGGTGATGGTGCGCCAAGTTATGGTTATTTCAGGTGTGACGGGCATTGCTTTGACAAAGCTTGATGTGCTTGATGGAATGGAGGAGCTTAAGATTTGTATTGGTTATGAGCTGGACGGTGAAAAATTAGATTATTTTCCAGCCTCTAGCGAAGATCAAGCAAATGTAACGCCAATTTATGAAACCATGGCGGGCTGGTCTGAAAAAACATATGGCAGCCGTAACTGGAATGACCTTCCGCAGGCTGCCTATAATTATATTCGCCGTATCGAAGAGCTTATAGGCGTTCCTGTCGCAATTCTTTCGACAAGCCCTGAGCGGGATGATACGATCTTGGTAACGAACCCCTTTGAATCTTAAGTAAGGATTTTATGAATAGAAATATTTACCATTTTTTGATTTTTATAGGGGCCGCGCTCCTTCTTACGTCATGTGCGCCAACGCCGCCTAAGAATATTAATAATAGCTGTAGCATTTTTCAGGAAAAAAGCGGCTGGTATAAATCTATGAAGAGGTCACAGGAAAAATGGGGAACGCCTATTCATGTCCAGCTTGCTATTATGAGGCAGGAATCTAGCTTTAAATATGACGCTAGACCAAAGATGAAATATTTTCTTTGGATTATCCCTGTTGGTAGAGAATCCTCTGCTGAAGGCTATGCACAAGTTTTGGACGGGACGTGGCATTGGTACAGGCAAAAAACAGGTAATAAAGGGGCGAGAAGAGACAATTTTGATGATGCTACCGATTTTATTGGCTGGTACACAAATCTTACTCATAAAACGCTAAAAATCTCTAAATGGAGTGCCTATCACCAATATCTTGCCTATCATGAAGGACATGGTGGATATAAACGGGGGACGCATAAAGCTAAAAAATGGCTGATTAAGGTTGCCCGAAAAGTAGAACGAAATGCTAAAAAATATTCTGCTCAATTAAAAGGCTGTGATCTTAAAACAGGTTTTTCCCTTTGGCCATTTTAATTTTAAGATATTTTAATTTAATGAGCAGAGGGATTGTAAAGATTCGTACAAACCAAGGCTTCTAAAAATATTTTTTTTATTTTTTCATCTTTGAACCATTTTTCACATTCGCTTTTCGCATTTTTGGGAAAGTCTGGGTAAAGCTCTAATGTGCGCTTGCTTGCAAGATTGCTGGCTTTTATATCGCCCAGCATGGCAAAGTTAATCGCCTGCAATACATGAGGCCAAAACCAATTTGGCATGTCAATATAATGGACATATTTTTGTGCATCTTCATATTCGCCTTTGATAAAATGGGACTGGAATAAAGCAAAATTACACCAATTTGGATGCTGCGGATTTAGATCCATTGCTTTTTTCACGAGAGGAAGCCCTTTTTTCATATCCCCAAGAAGACAAAGATATAAACCGCTATCAGCAAGAATAGCGGAATTATTGGGCATTAAACTTAGCCCCATACGGATATTCTGCTTAAATTGGTCAAATTCATTCTTATGAAATAAAATCAGAGTCGTCACATACCAAGCAATAGAAGGATGATTATTCAGCGCCATAGATTTTTCAGCATAATGCTGTGCTTTTTCAAGGGGGGCAGTATCCTTTACTGTGTTAAAATTAAAGCGGTATTCATCAAGAGCCAAAAATGCAAGCCCTGCCCAAGCATCAGAATAACGAGGGTCAGTTTTAACCGCACTTTCTAATTTTTCACGGGCTTCAAGATGGCTGTTAGCGCAGAGCTTATAAAAATAATTATGGAAGCTAATCATCGCCTGATAAACGTCCATATGTTCTGTTGTGGGTTTGGATAGATTTTGCGTAATATTTCGCATGACGATACCATAAGTATCGCCAATCGCAGCGGCAACATGGTCGGCAATATCATCTTGTAAAGATAAAAAATTAGAAGCCGTCACCTTGCGGTCATATGAATTCGCCCAAATAATGCCGCCATGGGTAGCATCCACAAGCTGTACAGTAACCCGAAGGTCACTGCCTGCTTTGCGAATGCTGCCTTGCAGAACATAATGGGCTTCCAGCTCATCACAGAGTTTTTTGATGTCTACTGTGGCAGAAGCATATCCAGCGGTAAGCTTACGGGATAAAACATAAACGCCAAGGGACAAGGATAAATGGGTGATAATTTCTTCTGTTAGCCCGTCGGAGAAAAAATCAAGCTGGCTATCTTTGCTTAAATTATCAAAAGGTAGCACAGCAATTGCAGGACCTGTTGGCGGCGCAGAAGCATGGGTTAGAACAGGGTCATGATCCGCGGTTTTTTCCAGTAGAATATGCTTGGTAAAGGTCGGAGCATACGTGCCTTTCGGCAGGGTGATTAAGATCGGATCATCTGCCCCTTCATTCATATAATAATGCGCAAGAAGGCGGCGAAGCCTGCCCGCCTCTACTCGGACAATTGCATCTGTCCCAGGGTCAAAATTATCTTCTTTATCAAAAACTTCTATACCAAGCGTATAGCCTTTCAAAAGGTAGGAGCGGTTTTGAGTTGCTTCACAGACAACATATTCAATAAATCTTTTAGGGCGTTTTTTGTTTTTAAAAAGGCTGCTTTGAGTAATCTTATGGAGCTGTAATAAAATACTTTTTGTGGAAAAACCATCGTCATCATTAACAGCATTATCACTCGGTGCTGTTTTGATTTTGCCTCTTTGTATATTATTCTTCATCAGAAATCCTATTGCATATTCTGTCAAGCTTATAGCTTATTTCGCATCATTATCCAAGAAATGTTTCAGGTGAACACATCAGGATTATTCTTTTGGGAGCGCACCGTCTAAAAATATAGTAACGGCAAGATTTGCAAATTGCTCTACAGTCATTGAGCCGTCTTTTTTAAACCAAGTATGCGTCCAATTTATCATGCCCAGAAATGCCATTGTAATGGGCTTTTTTGTATCTTTATTTTGGGTAAGAGCAGGGTTAATCTTCCCTATTAAAAACTCGACTACTGTAATTATTTTCTCCTGAATAATGCGAATTTTCAATTGAGATTCAGGGGGAAGGCAGCCAATATCATTTAATATAATAATATGTTTAGAGCCTGCATTGATGTAAACTCCCATAAAATTTCGCACAAGTTCTATTAGCTTCTCCCTTGGAGGGGATTTGAATGTTTTTGATTTTTCCGCCGCTTCTAAAAGCTCGGTCACATGAAGCATCATAATATCGAAAAGAATTGATTCTTTAGAAGGATAATAATGATAAAGAGAAGATTTAGAAGCCTCACAGGCCTTGGCAATTTCAGAAATGGAAGAGCGTGCATAGCCTCTCTCTGCAAATAGAATCGCAGCTTTTTCAAGGATTATGCGCCGTCTTTTACCATAGTCTTTTGCTTGGGTGCGTGCCATCTAAATATCTTTTCTTGTTTTTTACTTAGTGATTTCCTATTCTTGCAGAAATAAGTCTAAAGGTCAAAATAAGACCGACTATTCGGACTTTTTTATAAAGAAATAAAAAACCTGTAAGGATATAATAATGACAATTGG
>JADGEY010000620.1 GCA_016744185.1 Emcibacteraceae bacterium
TTTTGGAAAACTAATTTTTTTTAATATTATAACATTCTGTGAAAATTTGAAAAAAATCGGAGTTGGACATGAGGGGAATTATCATTAAATTTGCTGATTTCACTTGGAATGACCCACATAGACAAAATCATATAGCAATTTGAATAGCAAATTAACAAATTCATATATCAATTCATATAACCAATTAGATACAATTAGCAAAAACTATATACACATGTAATACATATAACACACACACACACACACACACACACACACACACACACACACACACACACACACACACACACACACATATATAGATAGATAGATTTACTTGCAGAGTATAGCTATGTATGTAGCTAGGTAGGTAGACAGACATACAGACAAATATATTGAATTAGCTTCAGAGTGGAGCTTTAGAGTGAAGGGATATTACTTAAAGTGGGGCACAGAGATATGCACAGAGATATGCACAGAGATAGGGCCTTATGGAGAGATAGGGCCTTATGGGTTGGACCTTATGGCATGTGCTCAATGGAATGCATATAAATAGTATTCAAGTATTATGTAACTGGTTAGGCC
>JADGEY010000621.1 GCA_016744185.1 Emcibacteraceae bacterium
GTATGTGTATTTGTATTACTATATATATATGTATGTATGTGTTTTGTATTATATTATGTATGTGTGTATGTGTATTTGTATTACAATATGTGTGTGTATGTGTATTTGTATTACAATGTGTGTGTGTGTGTATGTGTATTACTATATGTGTGTGTGTGTATGTGTATTTGTATTACAATATGTGTGTGTGTGTGTGTGTGTGTGTGTGTGTGTGTGTGTATTACAATGTGTGTGTGTGTGTATTTGTATTACAATAGGTGTGTGTGTGTGTGTATGTGTATTACAATATGTGTGTATGTGTGTGTGTATTACAATATGTGTGTATGTGTGTATTTGTATTACACTATGTGTGTGTGTATGTGTATGTGTATTACAATATATGTGTGTGTGTGTGTGTGTATTTGTATTACAATATGTGTGTGTGTATGTGTATGTGTATTACAATATATGTGTGTGTGTGTGTGTGTATTAAAATATGTGTGTGTATGTGTATTTGTATTACTATATATATATGTATGTATGTGTTTTGTATTATATTATGTATGTGTGTATGTGTATTT
>JADGEY010000622.1 GCA_016744185.1 Emcibacteraceae bacterium
GTGTGTGTGTGTGTGTGTGTGTGTGTGTGTGTGTGTGTGTGTGTGTGTGTGTGTGTGTGTGTGTGTGTGTGTGTGTGTGTGTGTGTGTGTGTGTGTGTGTGTATGAGTATGTGTGTATAAAATAACACTATTGAGTAATACTATATTTTTAGCTTTATTATATCATTTTCGAATCCCATAATATGAACATATTCCCAATAAGACCGGAAGCAGATCATTTATTAAATTTGGAAATATTTACGATTTACAATATATATATTACGTATTGGCTAACGATGCTTTCATATTCTATTTATAGCTCATGAACGTCAACAAAAGATTTATCAATGTTTTGACATCTTTGATTTATGACGTGTCGACTATAATAGCTCAACAATCTTGCAAATACAGTCATTACACAAATCTACCAGAAAACCATAACACTTACTTGCAGTTAAATTACAGTAATTCGATAGCAGTGATTCTGTACACATTATCAACATACGTTTCTAAGATATCAAAGAATTTAATTTCGAACTTCGACATGTCTTCCATCTCTTTCATTATCTCGATGTGTCTCCTAGT
>JADGEY010000623.1 GCA_016744185.1 Emcibacteraceae bacterium
ATAGTGTACAATGCACAGTGTACACTGTACAATGTACCGTTTATACTGAACAGTATAAAGGAAGTTTGACTTGATTGGATAATAAGTATAGCCGAGTGATAAATATGCACATTTATTGCAAATCTAAATAATTCTTTTAAAATATGCACTTTTTTTTTACAAATCTAAATAATTCTTTTAAAATATGCATATTTTTTTTACAAATCTAAATAATTCTTTTAAAATATGGACATTTATTGCAAATCTAAATAATTCTTTTAAAATATGCACTTTTTTTACAAATCTAAATAATTCTTTTAAAATATGCACATTAATTGCAAATCTAAATAATTCTTTTAAAATATGCACATGTATTGCAAATCTAAATAATTCTTTTAAATATATGCACATTTATATGCACATTTATTGCAAATCTAAATAATTCTTTTAAAATATGCACATTTATTGCAAATTTAAATAATTCTTTGAAATTCACTACTAAATCTCCTAGTGATCTCTCTCTCTCTTTTTCATTCTGCTACATGATAATTCTCTGGTGTATATTGGCCCACATTAGTGTACAT
>JADGEY010000624.1 GCA_016744185.1 Emcibacteraceae bacterium
GTATTCTATTGTATAAATATACTATATTGTGTATATTATAAATAATATAAATGTCGGCTTAGGTTAAACTTTAGGTTAAAGTTAATATTGTAATTTTACATAGTATACAATTTACTATGAATCAAGTTTAATTGTTCAAATTATTATAATAATGAGGTAAATATTTATGAAGGAAATCTAGATGCTATTTATGAAATTATTAAATATTACTATAAATAAACTATCAAAATAGACATGTCTTAAATATGGTTATATCATAGATAGTGGAGTTGGATACCTATAGATACCCTCTCCAATATCTATGGATATATGTTTTACAATTATAATCGTAATCATCGTAGGGTTAGCCAGATTATTGGGATAAGGATTCTTATTGGGAATGTTATATGATTTTGTCTTTGGTATATGGAAATATATGATACATTAAAATAGATATACAAGCGTAGATTGAGCATGGTGGCTTTCAATTTTAATGATTTAAATATCACAATAAACTCTTCAAAGAATAACCCACTCCTAAAATATGCCAAGCAACATTATATATAGAAACCTATATATATATA
>JADGEY010000625.1 GCA_016744185.1 Emcibacteraceae bacterium
TGTGTGTGTGTGTGTGTGTGTGTTTATGTGTGTGTGTGTGTGTGTGTGTGTGTGTGTGTGTGTGTGTGTGTGTGTGTGTGGATATGTGGGTGTGTGAGGACGTATGTGTGTGGAATTGTTTTGGAATCTACATGTAATAAGAACAATAATTAACGATACATTAATTTAAGGTAACCCGTTAGAATTATCCCTGAATTTATACTAAATATACTATTAAATATTATCCGCAATGTATCGTATAGTCAATAATTGGAATCTACATAGCTGTAATCACAATATTATGACATCATATCATAGCACAATTTACAAACACTGTATTATCATTCATGCTTCACATATATAATAAATTAGAATATGTCATTAGGTAAAATATATCATATCTACTTACTTAATTACTTTTATCAAAATCCCGACTGTATATTTACAATACATTTTTCATTCATCGCCTATCCTCAATACATTTCTTATTTCATTAACCCATATCATCACGACTAGTGTCTCTTAACAAATTATTTATATATATATTACATACCATTTCCCTAGATTGACCTTTCACGTAGTCC
>JADGEY010000626.1 GCA_016744185.1 Emcibacteraceae bacterium
TCCCAGTAGTGGTAGTTGTGGTGTGTGTTCAGTTATGACTAATACTAATAATAATAGTGATGATACTAATGGATGTAATATCACTAATAATATTGTAGCATGTGTGTTAATGCGACCCGTGTATGTGTGTGTGTGTGTGTGTGTGTGTGTGTGTGTGTGTGTGTGTGTGTGTGTGTGTGTGTCCCTAGAGTGTGTGTTCACACTGAATCTGAATAGATAATACTGAATCGAATATTTTCTACATTTACTGATACTATTACTTCTCTTGCATACATTCTCATCACATATCTCATCACCACCACACCATATGCACCACTCTATATCTGAAAAGACAAGTATAAGTCGCTCACTTTATCTAGTGGTCTATGTTGATACCTAGAGTGTTATACTTCTCTTTTTCGATTCAGTGTTATCTATTCAGATTCAGTGTGTCACACACTGTATGGACACACACACACACACACACACACACACACACACACACACACACACACATACACAATACAATATTATTAGTGATATTACATCCATTAGTATCATCACTATTATTATTAGTATTAGTC
>JADGEY010000627.1 GCA_016744185.1 Emcibacteraceae bacterium
GTTAGGTATGTTGCACTGTAGGGAGTGGTGGGGTTGTTAGGGGTGTGGGGTGGTGGTGGGGTTGTTAGGTATGTTGGGTGTGGGGTGGTGGTGGGGTTGTTAGGGATGGTAGGGGCGGTAGGGGTGGGTCATGAGTGGAGGAAGGTAATATGAGTGGAACTGAAGTGAGAATAGGAGTGGGGATGAAGCGGGGTGTGGTGTGGATGTGGATGTGTTAATTGGGTAGAATCATTTGATGATGTAATAACAGTGATGATGATGATGATGATGATGATGATGATGATCAGTGTAGTATTACAGTGCCGTGGGTAGTATTACAGTGCTACAGGCAGTATCACATGATGTAGGTTGATTATAAAGGTGGATAGGGCATGCATGCATGTAAATTAAACCACCATTAACAAGTACCATAGAATAGGACACTATAGAGATATAGGTTACATAATACATCTAGCAGGTTACATAATACATCTATTACATAGTGCAGAGGTATATTATAATTACAGCCATTACAACTATTACAGTATTTGAGTTTAGCCAATGTGTGTAGTTGATATATATAT
>JADGEY010000628.1 GCA_016744185.1 Emcibacteraceae bacterium
CACACACACACACACACACACACACACACACACACACACACACACACACACACACACACACACACACACACACACATGAACTATTATTGCGAAATAACATATTTCATTTATATACTGTTTATTTCCAGTTTGTGTGTTGATTTTCTTGAATTCTTGATTCTTTACAACATAATCCATATCAATATATGTATACGGAACACATATGCGGAACACATTCTCATTTATACACACACACTCATTTACTCTCACATAAACTCATTTAAATATGTATACACACACATACGCACCCTCCCATGTTATCGCTTGTGCATCTCTATTGTTATAACTGTATAGTAGCAGCTACAGCTAGGCAGTAGTGAGCTAGGCAGTAGTAGGCTAGGTAGCAGTTAGCTAGGTAGTAGTAGGCTAGGTAGTAGTTAGCTAGGCAGTAATGAACGGCATAGTAGTGAGCTAGGTAGTAGTGAGCTAAGTAGTAGTGAGCTAGGTAATAGTTGGCTAGGTAGTAGTGAGATAAATAGTAGTGAGCTAGGCAGTAATGAACAGTGTAGAAGTGAGCTAAGTA
>JADGEY010000062.1 GCA_016744185.1 Emcibacteraceae bacterium
TGATGGGTTCATTCTTAATGGTTATGATTATTACAGGGTTTATTATTCAAACAATGAATTCGCACGAGGGAAATGCCCTGTAAATGGAATAGAAAGCTTTTGGAGCTTTGCAAAAAGAAGGCTCGCCCAGTTTAAGGGGCTTGCTGAGCAGGTCTTTTATTTGCACTTAAAAGAATGTGAATTTAGGTTTAATAACTGCAAAGCAGATTTACATGCTATATTTCTTAAAGAATTAAGAAAAGAACCTCTCTAAAATTCACCAGACCCTAAGACATTTTATTTGAAATATAGCCTGCTGCCCAGCCTGCAAATACAGCGATTACAATCGCCAGCAAACCATAAAGAGCCGAACTTTCGTGAGCAAAATTGTAAATTGTTCTTTCAATGCCTTCTTTATCGACCAATAGGCTAGATGTCTTGCGGGCGATTACGGCACCGTCGCGGACTAAATAAACAGTAGCATTATATTTTCCAACAGGCATATTTGCTGGAAAATGCAGTTTTGCTCTAAAAAGAATTTCATCTTTTATGGAAACAGATTTTTCCACTTCCATAAAAAGCCCCTTCGCCTTCATATTGCGAATAAGACCTGCTTTAAAGTCAGATTTTACCTTTTTAGGAATATTATCTTTAAATTTAAATTTAAGATATTTTAGACCAATCTCATGTTTTTTGAGCAAATCTGGCGTTAAGATTTCACTTAATGGATTGGTAGAGCCCACAATAAAATACCCTGGAACATTTGAGATAACATGATTTGCACCATTCACCCAAATCATGCCCATTTTTTCTTTTTTACGAACAACGAAATCTTTTACAGCGGAACTTACAACCATAATAATATCATAATCAAGACCAAAGGACAAAACCCCATGCCCACCGTCTTCTTGTAATATATTACGGTCAATAGCGCCAAATAAAAGCAAATCAGCCCCTGAAAAACGTGAATTAATAGCGATCTTATCATGGGACAGATCGGTCACAAGACGCTCTGCAAAAACGGGCTTTACGATTAGAAACATTAAAGCGGCTGTCAATAAAGCAATGAGGGTTTTATATCTTGTCATTAATGCCCCCCATCCGCAGAAGCGCGCGCTATAGAATAAAGCTCTTCTGGCTCAGTGACAAGCCCATAAGCCATGACAGCGCACACGCCCAGCACCATAATTGCAAGAAGAATACGCAGCTGCTCTCCTCTAAGCTTAAGTCCTACCCTCGCCCCAACCTGTGCGCCAATAACAGCCCCAACAAGCAAGATAAGAGCGAGCATAATATCAACTGTTTGCGTATTAACGGAATGCAAAAATGTGACAATCGCCGTCACAAACGTAATTTGCAACAGCGACGTTCCAATGACCACATTGGTCGGCATATTCAGCAGGTAAATCATTGCAGGAACCATAATAAAGCCGCCGCCAACCCCCATAATCGCTGCCAGAACGCCAACAAGCGCACCAATAAGAAGCGGCAAGATAACAGAAATATATTGCTTGGATTTTCGAAATCTCATTTTAAAAGGCAGCGCATCAACCCATGTTCTCACCCGTCTTTTGACGGTCGGGGCTTCCCCTTTGTAATTGCGGATAATCACCTTAACCGATTCCCAAAACATCATTGCGCCGATAAGACCCAGAAAAAGAACGTAGGCAAGAGCAATCATAAGATCAACTTGCCCCGATGCTTTCAGCATTGTAAAAATCCACGCCCCCACGTAAGATCCGCCTGCCCCGCCAATAATTAAGACAAAGCCCATCTTAAAATCAATACCGCCTCGCCTGTAATGAACCGCTGCGCCCGATACTGATGATGCTGTAATTTGATTAGCCTCCGTTGCCACAGCCACAGCAGGCGGAATACCCACAAAAATAAGAAGAGGGGTCATTAAAAAACCGCCGCCAACCCCAAACATACCCGATAAAAAACCCACCCCTACTCCCATTGCCAGAAGCAAGTATAAATTAATCGATAATTCAGCAATAGGCAGGTAAATCTGCATCTTTTTAATAGTCTTTACAAAATATGAATATTTAAGGTTAAAACAATATTATTTTTAAACTTAAATTTGCTTATAATTTTTAATATTTTCTTTGGTGCTTAGGTGATTTTGATCTTTATAAAGTTAACACAGCTCTAAAGTAAACCAGTTTTGCTAAAATAACAGTAATTTATTTACCTTTAATGAATAACCTTCTTAAAATGAAAAGATATTCTTTAAGCTTACTCATCAATTCACCTTCATTATTATAGCTTATACTAGCCCGATTATGATAAAATAAATAAAAAATTGGGTGGTTATTATATTTTTACTTGACCTTAACGTAAACGTAAACTAATATTTCTTAAATTGATAATCCGCCCCTAAGGAACTTTAGGTTTATGGCAAAAGAAGAATATAATATTTCTGAACTTTCTAGTGAATTTAATATCACGCCTCGTGCGCTTCGTTTTTATGAAGATAAAGGCCTTATTAAGCCCATAAGAAACGGTCAAAATAGAATTTATAGCCGTAAAGACCATGCCAGAATCATTTGGATTTTACGGGGTAAAAGAGTAGGCTTTAGCCTGTCTGAAATTAGTGAAGTTCTTAACCTTTATTACCAAGATAACGGTCTTAAAAAGCAGCGCCTTGCAACCATAAAGGCCTGTGATGAAAAAATATCTGCCTTAGAAATTACAAAAGAAAATATTAACGAAACCATCAGGGAGCTTAATGCTCTTAAGGATTCTGTCGAAGATTTAAAGAAAAACATACCCCTAAAAGAATAAGGAAACATTCAATGACCACATACCGCGCCCCTGTTAAAGATTATAAATTTCTCATTCATGATTTCCTTCGTCTTGGGACAAAAGATGACCTGCCTTGTTATGAAGAAGCAAGCTCAGATATTATTAATGCGGTTCTAGAAGAAGGCGCAAAGCTTACCGAGGAAGTTTTCCACCCACTGAACCAATCAGGCGATGAAGAGGGCTGCACCCTGAAAGAAGGGACTGTTACAACCCCAAAAGGTTTCAAAGAGGCTTACCAGCAATATGTTGATGGCGGCTGGCAGGGCATGACCAGTGATCCTGAATACGGCGGACAGGGCCTGCCCGAAGCACTAGGACTTGCATTTAATGAAATGCAAGTCTCTGCGAACTGGGGACTGGCTATGTACCCAGGGCTTACCAAGGGGGCGACCGAGGCTATTCATGCTTGGGCAAATGACGAGCTAAAGTCACGCTACTTGCCTAAAATGCTAACGGGACAATGGTCTGGGACGATGAATTTGACAGAGCCACAATGCGGTACAGACCTTGGGCTTTTAACCACAAGAGCTGATAAATCATCAGACGGCACTTATAAAATCACAGGAACGAAGATTTTTATTTCTGCGGGCGATCATGATCTTACGGAAAATGTGATCCACCTTGTGCTGGCAAGAATAGCGGGCGCACCAGAAGGCATGAAAGGCATTAGTCTTTTCATTGTTCCTAGAAACACGGTTGCAGAAGATGGTGCTACCGGCGGCAATAATGGCGTATCTGTGGGATCACTAGAAGAAAAAATGGGCATTCATTCAAATTCCACTTGCGTTATGAATTTTGATGATGCGCAGGGCTATCTGATTGGTTCTGAAAATAAAGGCATGCGAGCGATGTTCACGATGATGAATGAAGCCCGTCTTGGCGTGGCTTTCCAAGGGCTTGCAATTGCAGAAGTTGCTCAGCAGAATGCGGTGATTTACGCTAATGAAAGACTTCAAGGACGCTCGCTTACGGGGGAGAAATTCCCAGATCAAAAAGCGGACCCGATTATGGTTCACCCTGACGTTAGAAGAATGCTGATGACAAACCGTGCCTTTATCGAAGGTGCGCGCGCTTTTGGTTTATGGTCTGGCGAGCTTGCCGATATTTCACGCCAGCATAAAGATGAAGGCAAGAGAAAAGAGGCGGTGGATATGCTTGCCCTCGTGATCCCTGTGCTAAAATCATATCTAACAGATCAAGGCGTAGAATCCGCTAGCCGTGCGCTTCAGGTTTATGGTGGTCATGGATATATTAAGGAGACGGGAGCGGAACAATTTTTAAGAGATTCCCGCATTGCACCAATTTATGAAGGCACAAACGGCATTCAAGCCATGGATCTTGTCGGGCGTAAATTAGGGCAAAATAACGGCGAAACCATAAGAGCGTTATTCTTAATGCTGACCGACTTTATTGAAACTCATAAAGACAATGAAAAAGCCTCAAAGCATATTGCCTTGCTTGAAAAAGCCTTGGGGCGGCAGCAAGCGGCAACTATGTGGCTGATGCAAAACGGCATGTCCAATCCAGATAATGCAGGCGCATCAGCGCATTATTATCTTAATCTTATGGCGCTTATGATGATGGGTTATTTTTGGGTCGGAATGGAAATACGGGCTAATGAAATGCTAGAAACGGGCGAAGGCGATGCTAGCTTCCTTAAAAACAAAATCATTACATCTGCATTTTTCTTTGAGCATATCATGCCTGAAACAGCCTCTCTTAGATATAAAGTAGAAGCAGGGGCAAAAAACGTTATGGCACTTGCAGCTGAAGATTTCTAAAGAGCAAGATTTTTAAAGAGAGAAAATTTTAAATTAAAAAGTTTTAAACTAAATTGAAAAGAGAATATCATGACTGAAGCTTATATTTTTGACCATGTAAGAAGCCCCAGAGGCAGAGGCAAAAAAGACGGTGCGCTCCATGAAGTAACCCCCGTCAATCTTTTGTCACAAATGCTTAGGGCATTAACAGTGCGTAATGATTTTGATGTAAGCAGCATTGATGATGTTGTCGCAGGCTGCGTAACCGCAGTGGGCGAGCAAGGCGGAAATGTCGGACGTTTTGCTGCCTATATGGCAGATTACGGGGACGGTGTTCCTGGTATGCATGTCAATAGATTTTGCGCCTCTGCTCTTGTTGCGGTTAATTATGCCTGCGCCAGAGTGATGGCAGGACAAGCGGATATGATGGTCGGCTGCGGCGTGGAATCAATGTCCCGTGTGACCATGGGATTTGACGGCGGTGCATGGCTGTTTGACCCGCAGGTTTCAAATAAAGTTGGCTTTGTTCTGCAAGGCATATCTGCTGATCTCATCGCCACGAAATATGGCTTTAGCCGTGAAGACTGCGATCAATATGCTATTTTAAGCCAAAAGCGATCTAAGGCTGCTTGGGACGCTGGCTATTTTAAAAATTCTATTGTTAATGTGAAAGATCAAATTGGTCTAACCCTGCTTGACCATGACCAACATATGCGCCCGAGCGCAACGCTCGAAGACCTTGGTAAGTTAAAAAGTGCCTTTACGGATTATGGCGAAATGGGATTTGATTCTGTTGCCCTACAAAAATACCCTGAAACCGAGACCATGGATCATGTTCATCATGCGGGTAATTCAAGCGGCATTGTTGACGGGGCGGCCGCCATGCTTATTGGAACAAAAGAAATGGGCGAAAAATATAAATTAAAAGCCCGTGCTAAAATGACCTCTTTTGCTGATGTGGGAATTGACCCAACCATCATGCTTTCAGGTCCTGCGGCGGCGGCAAAAAAAGCTTTGGCGCGGGCGGGACTTACCAAAGAAGATATTGACATTTGGGAAGTGAATGAAGCTTTCTCATCTGTGGTTCTGCGGTTTTGCCAAGAAATGGAATTATCCACCGAAGAGGTTAATGTGAACGGCGGCTCGATTGCCATGGGACACCCTCTTGGAGCAACAGGAGCGATTATTTTAGGCACGGCTCTTGATGAGCTGGAACGGACTGGTAAACGCTACGCCCTTGCCGCTTTATGCGTTGCAGGCGGCATGGCAACAGCAACAATCATTGAACGAGTATAGGAGAGATATTATGACTGATATAAAATTTGAAATCGATAATGATGGTATAGCCCTTCTTACAATTGATACGCCTGATCGTTCGATGAATATTATTACCGAAAGCTTCATGAAAGAGCTTGGTGAGATTATTACCCGTGTGACGGAAGATAAAGATATTAAGGGAGCGGTTATTACTTCTGCTAAGCAGGGTAATTTTATGGCGGGGGCGGATCTTAACCTTATTCTCCGTCTTGGTGCGCTTCAAAAAACAGGGTCAATGCAAGATGTTTTTGATGCCGCTTTTGAAATCAACCGCCTGTGCAGATTATTAGAAACCTGCGGCAAGCCTTGGGTTTCAGCAATTAACGGTCTATGCCTTGGCGGCGGATTAGAGCTTTCCCTTGCATGCCATTACCGCGTAGCATCTGATGATCCTAAGCTTAAAATGGGACTGCCAGAAGTACAAGTGGGCATTATCCCTGGCGGTGGCGGCACGCAAAGGCTGCCAAGGCTTATGGGCATTCAAATGTCTCTGCCTTACCTTCTTCAAGGTAAAAACATGACTGCAAAGCAGGCTCTTAGCAATAATATCATTCATGAGATTGTGCCATCTGACGAGCTTCTTCATACAGCGAAATCTTATATCTTAAGCGGCGGAAAAGCGGTTCAGCCTTGGGACGAAAAAAGATTTAAAATCCCCGGTGGACAGGGCGTTTTTGATCCGAATATTGTTCAAACCTTCATTGGCGCGCCTGCAATGACGAAGAAAGAAACAAAGGGTAATTATCCTGCAACTATTGCTATTCTTTCTGCGGTTTATGAGGGGCATCAGCTTCCCATGGATAAGGCTGTCAGGGTAGAAAGCAAATATTTTGTCCAGCAAATCATAGGCGATGTTGCGCCCAATATGATCCGCACTCTTTTTGTCAATAAAGGCAAAGCCGATAAGGGCGTTCGCCGTCCAAAAGATGTTGCGCCCATGAAGGCAAAAAAACTTGGTATGCTCGGCGCAGGTCTGATGGGCGCAGGGGTTGCTTATGTTTCTGCCAAAGCAGGCATAGAGGTAATCTTGCTTGACCGAGAGATAGAATTTGCTGAAAAGGGCAAAGAATATTCTGAAAAGCTTCTTGCTAAAGCAGTAAAACGAAAACGCATGACGCAGGAAAAAGCAGACGGTATTTTAGCTCTGATTAAACCAACGGCAGATTACGCTGACCTTGCAGGCTGTGATCTTATCATTGAAGCCGTTCTGGAAGATGTAGAGGTTAAGGCGGACGTTACCCGTAAAACCGAGGCTGTGGTTGGGGCTGACTGTTTTTACGGCTCAAATACTTCTACTCTGCCGATCACTACCCTTGCCAAAGCTTCCGCACGTGATGCTCAGTTTATTGGGATTCATTTCTTTTCTCCCGTTGATAAAATGCCTCTGGTTGAAATTATTATGGGGAAAAATACTGGTGATGAAGCTCTTGCGAAGGCTCTTGATTATACCCGCCAAATCCGCAAAACTCCGATTGTTGTTAATGACAGCCGTGGATTTTATACCAGCCGCTGTTTTTCAACCTATGTTCAAGAAGCCATGAATATGCTGAGCGAAGGCATAAGCCCTGCTCTGATCGAAAATTCAGGGGTTTATGGCGGCATGATGGTCGGCCCCTTCGCTGTGGGTGATGAGGTCTCAATCGAACTGATGTACCATGTGGGACAGGCAACGATGAAGGGGCTTGGCAAAGACTATATCCCTCAGGCCTGCGATGATGTGGTTCAAAAAATGTATGTTGATCTTGGCAGGAAGGGTAAGAAAAATGCCAAGGGATTTTATGAATATCCAGAAAAAGGCAAAAAACATCTCTGGTCTGGGATAGAAGAGCATTATCCGCTTCTCAAAGATCAGCCATCACAAGAGATTGTGACAAAACGTCTGTTTTACCGTCAAATATTAGAAGTTATTCGCTGCCTAGAAGAAAATGTCCTTCTTGCTCCAGAAGATGCGGATATTGGCGCAATTTTTGGCTGGGGATTTGCCCCATGGACTGGTGGTCCTCTAAGTCATGCGGATACGATTGGCGTAAAGAAATTCCATGATGAATGCGCAGAGCTTAGCAAATTATATGGGGTGCATTTTACGCCCCCTAAAATGCTCGCCGAAAAAGCGGCAAAGAATGAGAAATTCTACTCATAAAAAATCAAAAGGCGGTCATTTAATGATCGCCTTTTTTACAAATCTATTCCGTCCCAAAATAAATCATTGAAACAAAATAATAAGCTTAAATTACCGAAGCCATTCTGATAATATTTTAGCTTCTGCTTCCAGTCCTGGAATTTCTTCCATTTCAATAAAAGCCGCATAAACTTCGTTAAATTTATGGTCTGTGCTATGGCGTGCTTCTTCTAGGCAAACCTTTAGAACCGCAAGGCTTGATGAAACCAATTTTTCATTACGCTGAGCCGTGGCATCCTGCCCGTCAAATTCTCCGCCGTGAAAAAGAGCCGCCCGAACCCGTCTGACCCCTTCTAAGGCACGGTCAATTTCTTTTTTACCCTCATAGGCTTTCGCCGTAAAATGGGGACAACCATCAATCACCATTTCCACTTTTGGCATTGTCGCTGCGCTGCTAAGATAATTTACAGCTTCTTGCATATTTTTTTCTGCTTTTTCCATTCTAAAAACATGAAGTTTTTTTTGAAATAAAAACCAATCCGCAAGAGCAGGGCGCATTTCTTTTTTACTGCGCAGAAATTTTGCTTTTTTTAAAGCATAGTCAAAACGAGAATATGCAATGATAAAAAGATATTTTTGATTAATACCCATAAGGAAATGCCTTTTAATAAATAAAGATGACCTTTCTATAGAATATACAGACAGATTTATACATAAAAAAGCCCTTTCTTAAATCTATTTCAAGAAAAGGCTTTTAATTAAACATTTTTAATCTAGTCTAAAAACCAATTGCAGCATCATAAAAGACCGCAATCATAACAATAGGAACAATATAGCATACAAGGAATTTCCAAGCCTTAAATACTATATTATCTCCCATATTAAATTCATCTATCATGGTTGATCTCTTAACCATCCAACCAATAAAAATTGCAACAAATAACCCATTCAAAGGCACAAAAACATTGGCTGCAAAATATTCAACGATGTCCATAATATTTTTATCCTTAAGAGCTTCAACGCCGCCTAAAAGGCGAACGTCTTGTAAAACATTAAGAGATAAAGCGCAGATCACGCCAATAAGCCAAACACCGCCGCCGACAATAAAGGCAGAGGGAAGCCGCTTATATCCTTTTTCTTCTAATAAAGCGACCATGGGCTCTAAAAGTGAGATGGTTGAGGTTACCGCTGCGAAAGCGAGCAGAAGAAAAAATAACACACCGAAAAGCTGCCCCATTGGCATATCTGTGAAAATTACGGGAAGCACTTCAAAGACAAGCCCCGGCCCTGATGCATTTGCCATTCCATGAGCAAAAACAATCGGAAAAATCATAAAGCCCGCAAGAATCGCAACCGATGTATCCGCAAGAGCAACGCCGCAAGCCATTTTAGGAATGGAAATATCTTTTGTAAGATAAGCTCCATACATCATCATCGCTGCCGACCCTAAAGATAAAGAAAAGAAAGCTTGTCCCGCTGCCATCATAATAGTTTTTCCTGTGATTTTAGAAAAATCTGGCGTGAACATGAATTTTACTGATTCTAAAAACTCGCCCGTTACCGATGAATAAATAACAAGAGCTACCATGATGACAAATAGAGCTGGCATTAAAATTTTAACTGCTTTTTCTAACCCCTCTTTAATGCCCTGCGAGACGATACCAATAGTGATCAAAAGCGTAATCGTCATCCAGAAAATTAACGTCTTCCAATTACCAAGCATTGCGCCAAAGGATTCTTGCGCCCCCTCTGCCGTAATACCATTGAAATCACCCATGACCATGCCCGTGACATAATTTAATGTCCAGCCCGCAACAACAAAATAAAAACAAAGAATGCCAAGCGGGACTAACATATAAGACCAGCCAAGAGCCGTCCATAGAGGTTTTGCTTTTACATCATTCTCTTTAACCATTTGATCAAACGCATTAATCGGCGCTTTACCCGTCATCCGTCCAATAGAAAGTTCTGTCATCAAAAGAGGAATGCCCAGCAAGATTACAATACCGAGATATAAAAGAACAAAAGCGCCGCCGCCATTTTCCGCTACAACATAGGGAAAACGCCAAATATTACCAAGTCCAACCGCACTTCCCACCGCTGCCAGCAAGAATATAAATCCTGACGACCATTTTTCATGTTTTACATTTTCCATTAAATTCCCAGTTCCCTTAATATTATTTTTAATTTGTTGAAGTTTCACGCTAGCATATTTTTTTATAAATCTAATGCTTTTCAAGAAAATAATCAAACTGCATATAAATTTAATCAACTTGCATGATAGATATTGACATTATGCCGTACCATCACCGATAATCACAAAATGGATCAAAAAGATAAAGATATTATAGACTTACTCCGCAAAAATGGCAGGGAATCAACAACAATGCTTGCCCGTAAGCTTAAATTATCCCGCAGCACGGTGCAGGATCGAATCACACGGCTTGAAGAAAAAAATGTCATTACAGGCTATACGGTTCGCTTTAATGAAGATTTCGCCAGACGGCAAATCAGTGCGCATGTGATGATGAGTCAAAAGCCAAAATATGCGGATCAAATATTTGCTCACTTGAAGAAAATCCCTCAAATTAGGTCTATTTATACCGTGAGCGGAATTTATGATCTAATCATCTTAATTAAAGCAGAAACCACAGAAGAAATTGATCAAACCCTCGATAATATTGGACGGCTTGAAGGGGTGGAAAAAACAGCTTCTTCTATCGTGCTTTCTACTAAGTTTGAGAATTAACCCTTCGCTCCAATTCGTGAAATTAAAAGAAATGGGCTAATTATCTAATGCAGTCCCTTAATCTAATAAAGATGATTTACTAGCCCAGCAGACAGTATCAAAATTTTGACATGAAGGGCAATGAGGTAAGTAATATTGCTGGTCTGTTCCGCATTTTTTACATGACCAATGCGCATTAACAGCAGCAGAGGCAGCTTTTTTCATATAATCCTCTGCGCTAGCTTGGTCATTTGCTTGCTGGCGTTCTAACTGGGCAAGAAGATGATATGTTTTCGTGGTTGCCGAGCCTTTTTGAACTAAAGCAGAAAGAGCAGCTTTTGCTTCTCGCCAGTGCTGCGACTGCATCGCCGTATCCGCAATCAGATGAGCAGATTCTATATGAGATTCATTATCGAGGGTCATTTTAACCGCACGCCTGAACCGTTCTTCCGCCGTTTCAGTGGGCATGGTTTCTTTAAATAAAACAGCCATTTCAGGGTGAGGTGCAGCGTTCCATGACTGGGCTAAAATCTTCTTTGCTTTGCTGGTTTTATCGCTTGCATTTAAACTGCGCACTGCAAATAATGCCGCAGGGATAAAGCTTGGGTCAAGTTTTACAGCCGATAGGGCAAGCTCTAATGCTTGCTCTTTATCAGCGGCGGCATGACGCTCTACCGCTTGATTATAATTAAGAACCGCCTGAAAATGTTTATCCTCACTCGCTGTAATCGCTTCTGATTTTGCAGCGATTTTAAGGCTTGTCCGAGCATTATTCCATTTTCCAAGACGGGCTTGTAGATCAAAGATTTTACGCTGCGCCCAGCGGCTATAAGGATAGTCTTTAAGAATTTCATGAAGAGTAAGCAGCGCAGCAGATGAATTATTTTCAGCCATTAAAGCTTTAAAACGAGATTTTTTAACCCAAGCCGAGGTATCGCTATGTTTTTCAAGCTGCTTTAAATATTGCATGCGCCCCGAAGGCGTTTCGGCTTTTGCCAGTAAAAATAATGGACCAGATTCATTTGCCAATAGGTTTTTTGCCCGCCGTCCATGTTTTAATGCTGCCGCTCTATCTTCTAATGTTAAGGCAGACCAGCCAAGGTTTAATTCTTGTAATCCCTCTTTGCGCCTTTGAGCAAGGCGGGCGGGGCTTTTGAAAAAATTGATATTTTTAAAAGAGGATATGAATTTAAAAAACAGCAATAGAAAAGCGGTATAAAGAATAAAAAGACTGATGATTACAGCAAAAGGCGTTCGCAGTTCCCACCCTTGCCAGTTTAAAATCATCTCCCCCGGATGCGCTGCAATCCATGATGCTGCAATAGCAATTAAAAGAGCTAGAAACACATAAAATATAAGGCGGATCATTGAAGTCCTCCCATTTTTTTAGGGCTGGATATTTCTGCGCTCGCTGAATGAGCTGCTGAAAAAGAAGCTTCTAGGCTGATCTGTTCAATATTTTTTAGTCTTTTACCTACATCCACTGTTTTCTGTGCGGAGGTTTTCCACGGCTCTAAAAGCTTTTGGACTTCTCGGGGCATTTTTGCGGTCAAGCTTATGGCTCTTTTGACTTTATGATCTTTCAGCGAAATTTCCACTTGCCTAATCAGACCGTCTAGCTCGCCCAGCCCATCTGTTCTGCGCAGAGAAAATAATGATGTTAAACTATGGTAAATGTTACTCAAAAACCCTTGATCAGAAGTATCTTTTTTAGCATTTATAAGAGAGGGGATAAGAGCGTTGAAATCTCTTCCTAAATCATAACTTGATAAAACCCCCTTTTGCGCCTGTATTTCAAGCCATGTGACCGCAGATTGAAAGTCATTTCGCCCCCCTAATGATCCCTGAATAGCGATCTCTTTAAAAGATTCTAATTCTGCCTTATAC
>JADGEY010000630.1 GCA_016744185.1 Emcibacteraceae bacterium
GAGAGAGGATGTGAGGGGAGAGGTGATAGAGGAAGAGATGAAGGGATGGGGAGAGAGAGGATGTGAGGGGAAAAAGAGGATGTGAGGGGAGAGAGAGTAAGAGATGAGGGGAGAGGTGAGAGAAGAGGAGATGAAGGGATGGGTAGAGAGAGGGAGTGATTGTGATAAGTAATATGCTGAAATGATAAGTATGGACATAATAAAGCGATTATATTAGTTAGACCAAGTACAAATATAATGTACAAATAGCCAATAATACACATATCAATACAAGGTGTCTATTTCAAGTGAAATAGACAAGCTATTGCGTAACGGGTGATTAGTGATATCATGTGACCAACCCTTTCCTTGATAATATTGCTGTCTTTAAACTTTTGCAGTTTGTCCAGCATTTGAGAACAAGTCAATGTCTCATCGGAAACTGGACTGTTGTAGATTCTTTGGAAATAGCAATTTGCCTCAGACTCTATATCTTCAGTGAATACTTTCTGTGTGTGTGTGTGTGTGTGTGTGTGTGTGTGTGTGTGTGTGTGTGTGTGTGTGTGTGTGTGTGTGTATGTGTG
>JADGEY010000631.1 GCA_016744185.1 Emcibacteraceae bacterium
CCGTATAACAGAAAAAGGACGTAACTAAAATAAGTGTAAATCAGATTTAATGTTACGTAATGATACGTCAGTAATATATGTCAATACACATTAATACACTTTCTGAATTACTGGTGATCAGGGTGAATGTGACTTATAATGTTCGACAAAATACAAAATACATTTACGAATTCGTCTACCTGTCTCTAAGAATATACCATCGTCAGTTGTTAATTTTTATTTGATTTATTTATTTACAGGAACAAAGTAAAACTATTTAAGATATTTATCCAATCGGATAGTTATTTTTATGCCTAATATACAGTTAAAAAATGTTAATACTATATGTAAATGTTTGATATAATTTTATAATATTTAAGAATACTCATCAAGACTAAATAATTATATTGCACTTTTTTTATTTAAAGTAAACATACATGCATTTCCGCTTTATTGAGATTAAATAATCATAGATCTCAAGCTAGATATTTATTTTTAATATAATTTCAACTTTACTCTCACTCATCCTTGTAGTTGTGTGTGTGTGTGTGTGTGTGTGTGTGTGTGTGTGTGTGTGTGTGTG
>JADGEY010000632.1 GCA_016744185.1 Emcibacteraceae bacterium
GTTCAATATTGCGACCCACAAATACATACACACACACACACACACACACACAGAAATTGGGAGGATTTCCACGGTTTAAATAGACGATATAAAGGTAAAATCCGTTTTTGAATTGCTTTTTAATTGTTTTCAAATGTTATGCTTTCCATTATTAATTTAATTGACCGATACTAAAATTAAAATAAAATACTAATATCATATGATTTTGATTTAGATTTTAGATTGGTAAGGGTAATCATTTAAACGTAAGAGATATATTGTGATTGGTAACGGAAATATTATAATGTTTTGGTTTGGATAATGGAGGTATTTGTTACGGGAATTTTACATAATTTTGGAAACGATAATATTAACTATCATATGTATTGCAGTAGTACTAGAATTAGGATTACTAAGATTACTAATTAATTATGTGTACTTTTAAATATAAAATATTATTATAGAGCTATGCTGATTTAACCTCTTCCTTAACCTATACACCTCTTAACCCCAACTACCCTCGTTATCCAGATGCTGTTTCAACACCAGCGAACAGTGCCTCGACCTTCATTCGCATTTGACC
>JADGEY010000633.1 GCA_016744185.1 Emcibacteraceae bacterium
GGATATTGTAGTGCTTATGGTGGTGGTGAATTGGTAGCTTTTACAAGAGTGAGGTATATTGTGAGAGTAGTGATATTTAAACTTTTAGGCTATTATGATGGTAATTACCTTTATGATGATGATGATGATGATGATGATGATGATGATGATGATGCTGACGATAATGGTGACGATGACATTGTCATTCTTACTGATTATGGAGATGACATTAAATCTAATGGTGATGACGATGCGCTATTTATAGTGTTGATATGGTGATGAATGTAATAATGATGACGACATTTGTATTGGAGATGGCAATGACGATGATGGTGATGACAATGGTATCGATATTTATATTGACTATGACCTTTATGACCTTGACCTTGACCTTGACAATGATGATGGTGCAGATCATATGTATTCATGTGATGGTGCAGATCGCACTTATCTTCACACCTTCTAGCTAAGAAATATCAAAATTCTCTGATAATTATTAATTATGCGCGTAGTTTTGACCTTTTGATTACGTCATACATCTGTATATTATAATATTTATTTAAACTCACACACACATATAAAT
>JADGEY010000635.1 GCA_016744185.1 Emcibacteraceae bacterium
GTATAGGAGGTGGTGAGGGCAAATAAGTCGGCTCAAATAAACTAGACCTTTTTTTTGCATTTGCCCCAAGTTTGGTCCGATTGTTTTTGGCACTACGACAGATGAGTTTGACGAATGCAATGGTTCTGGAGGATTTCGATTAGGATAATGTGGGTGGTTCTGGAGGATTTCGATGGGGATAATGTGGTGATTCTGGAGGATTTCGATGGGGAGGATGATGGGGATATAGGAGGAGATATTGTGGGTGGTTCTGGAGGATTTTATATGGGGATAATGTGGGAGATTCTGGAGGATGTCGATGGGGATAATGAATGGGGATATAGGAGGAGAGGAGATAATGTGGGTGGTTGTACTGGTAGGGGAGAGAGGGGAAGGAAGATAGGGTTAAGGTGATGATAGTAGGGAGAGGTATTGTTTGAAGAGGAGAGATATGTAGAGGGAGATGGCATTTAGTATGAATCATGTTCTACCTACTATGAACAAGTATTGTGTGTGTGTGTGTGTGTGTGTGTGTGTGTGTGTGTGTGTGTGTGTGTGTGTGTGTGTGTGTGTGTGTGTGTG
>JADGEY010000636.1 GCA_016744185.1 Emcibacteraceae bacterium
ATCTATGACAGAGTAGCGAAAGTTGTGGCTCCAAAGAAGATCAAGCTAGCCGAGGCAGAAGCCGAACTCGAAGTTCAAATGGAGAAGTTGAGCTGTAAACGAGACGAGTTGAAGGAGATTTCGGATAAATTGCAAAACCTGCGCGATCGCTACGACAAGAAAGTGCAAATGAAGAAAGGCTTGGAGGAGAATATTGAAATGTGTTCGAAAAAATTGGAAAGAGCCGAAAAACTCATTGGTGGACTTGGTGGAGAAAAGGTAAGCTAGTGGTGCTTAGTGACATTATTTATATGTTAATTACACATTTTTAACATCATCATCATCATCATCATCATCATCATCATCATCATCATCATCATCATCATCATCATCATCATCATCATTCACCAAGGCATTGCTTAATAATTCCCAAGGATTATCACAATAAAACTTCATTCACAGTCCAGATGGACAGAAACAGCCCAAGTACTCGGAGATGTATACGTGAATATAGTTGGAGATGTTTTGCTCAGCTCTGGCGTGGTTTCGTACCTAGGAGCTTTCACCGTAGACTTCAGAAT
>JADGEY010000638.1 GCA_016744185.1 Emcibacteraceae bacterium
AGGCAGGCGGGTGCTGCATTGGGGTACAGTTGACATACACGGGCTACAAGCATAGCCCACGATACCCCACCCAGGAACCCCAGGGTGTTGGAGTAGATACCACGTACTGTTGGGGGCGGTTTAGCATGGGAAGTGTGTGTGTGTGTGTGTGTGTTTGTGTTTGTGTGTGTGTGTCTGTGTGTGTATGTGTTTGTGTGTGTGAGTGTTTGGGTGTGTGTGTAACTAAAGTGAATGTTAGCTATGTATTTTGAAGGTATGTTACATGTGTGAAATTTTGAGTGTAAAATGTGGGTAAGAGTGTTGTCAGAGCGGAGAATGGATCTTGATATGATCAATACGAACAAGTGCATCCATTATATAGTACATAAGAACCACAATAAATTATTAATTTGTGCAAAAAGAGAATGAAAATGTTTAACTACTCAAAGATTGATAATGTTTAACTACACAAAGATTGATAATGTTTAACTACTCAAAGATTGATAATGTTTAACTACACAAAGATTGATAATGTTTAACTACAAAAAGATTGATAATGTTTAACTACACAAAGATTGATAA
>JADGEY010000639.1 GCA_016744185.1 Emcibacteraceae bacterium
TGTGTGTGTGTGTGTGTGTGTGTGTGTGTGTGTGTGTGTGTGTGTGTGTGTGTGTGTGTGTGTGTGTGTGTGTGAGTTGCATCATTACAACAAGTAATACTACATTAAAACTAAACCTACATCTGTATAAATAATTTCAATGTCGTTGATACGTTTGAGTTCCTTTTTGAGACCATCTTGACCGATCACATAGACTTTCTTAATATGAGGAAAGTGCTTTTGCATATAACGAGCAGTGACCACTGCCGAACTGTATACACTACGCTGGCGAAATTGACGGCAGGATTATAGACGTGAGGATATGTATGAGGAGGGGTGAGAAGTTAGAGGAGAGGTGAGGAGATATGAGGTTAGAGGAGAGGTTGGGTGAGAGGTTAGAGGAGATATGAGGAGAGGTGAGGTTAGAGGAGAGGTGAGGAGATGTGGGGTTAGAGGAGAGGTTGGGTGAGAGGTTAGAGGTGAGGAGATATTAGAGGAGATATGAGGAGAGGTGAGGTTAGAGGAGAGGTGAGGTTAGAGGAGGGTGAAGTTAGAGGAGATGTGAGGTTAGAGGATAGGTG